>JARYME010000030.1 GCA_029907315.1 Armatimonadota bacterium
CGAGGCTCTTGCGTTGGGCGTCCGTGCCGTTATTGGGTACGAACCTGGAAGCGGGCACCAGAGCCCCATAGACAGCGGCACGGCACGCGACAAGAGGTCTGCGAGCCCACCACAGATGCAAAGTGGATATATGACCCCTGCGGATACTTTTTTCCCTTCGTGCTTCCTCGCTTATCGCTTTAATTGGAAGATACTCCTCGATCAGTCGCTTTTCGTCAGGCATGAGGGCTACTCCTGGCTCTATTTTTCGCTTTTAGCTCACCTCGATGCTGAAAGCACCTTGGCAGTAGTTCGTCAAAGAGTCTTTTGATTACCTTCATTTCGTCAGCCCTGCCGCAGTTGATCGGCATCTTCAATCGCTTCGGCTGAAATCTCGAAATATCTCGCGAAGATTTCGCGCGTTGCGTGGTCGAGTGTTTCAGCTGGGTTTTGAACGAGGCTCAACCTCGGGTTCTCCGAAAGGGGGTCCCAGACGACGGCGAGCCAATACGTGCTACCCAGTTGAAAAGCCTTCCTCCATTCGTTGGTAGTCAGCCGAATAGGCTGACCTCTTGTGCGCCCTTTTACCTCAATCCGCCTTACCTCGATTGCGCCGGTGGTTTCATCGGTAACGCGATGAGCACGGATATCGAAACCAATCTTCTGGTCACCCACGCGCTCAATGTTATCCTTGGGAAATCCCTCCTTGATCAGGTAATTGATGACATAATTCTCAGCCTCTATCTCGCTTTTTTCGCGAGTTTCGGGATCGAGCTCCTCAGCCCAACCCTCCGGCGTGCCTGGCAGGTCGCCGTGCGAAGGCATGACTATGGCCGACGCGATGTGACGCAGCTGTCCAGGTCTGGCGATTTCGAGTCGATGAAGGTTATTCAATCGCTCTTCTCTCTGCCGCTGCAGTTCTTCAACCCATCGATGCGCCTCATCTGCCGCCAATCGATAGCTGCTATCCTCAATGGCTTTGCCGCGAAGTACCATAGCTTTCTCTTGCGCACGCGCGATGCGAACTTCGAAGGACTTCTGAAGGTAATCCCGGCATATTTGCGCGTATCGCTTGCGATCTTCGCGACATTGATTGCTGCGCTTCAGTTGATACTCGCTTTTTAGAAAGTCGGCTGCGCGCTGAGGGTCGACGGGGTCTAACTGCGACGGCGGATTAGGATGTGCCGGCAAATCAAGAAGTATGTCGCTTGAGACGATCTCGCACTTGTCGGCGTCTTCCTTGACGGCTGCCAACTCCGCGTAGAGCACGAGGTCTTCGCCGCGGCTGTTTGTACCGATGATCGGCATCTCAAAAAAGTGGAGCTTATAAGGTGCTTCGGTGGTGGGATCAATATACACGCCTACGCCGCCGACAAGGCTGCTGAGCATGTTGTTGAGCTTCTCGTCGACCGCTGCATACAGCGCATGCCCAGGACCTATCAGCACTGCGTCCATGTGTTCGTCCTGCTGAAGGTGTTCTTTGTGAAACGTAACCTTCCTATAAGACGATTCGGGCTTTCCGTATTTCTCGACGCTGCGGAGACGTTCTGAGCGAAGCTCTGCAGGGACATGTTCGATGCGTAGGAGCTTGTCGGCGCGACGTTCCACTTGCAGACCAACTTCCTTGGCAGCCGCCAGAAATTGATCTTCAACGTACCTCGGCATCAATCTGCGCTCCTCGATCTCGAGGTTACGACGTTGGAAACCGGTGAAATCGACGTGTGCCCGCGCAAGAGCTATGCCCGTTGCTTCTTCATATTCCTTCAGCTTCAAAGGATCAATGCGGTCTATCTGGTCGATGTATTCGTCCAGTCTGCGAGGATCATAGGCAGCTTCTCGGAGAATTTCTGGCAGGTTTACTTCGTTTAGCGACAGCACTTCGCCGATTACGTCGAAAACTCTGCCCTCCAGAACTTCTTTCATTTTGTCCAGCTTCTCGAGCAGTCGATGTAGGATACGGCCTTCTATGACCGGCAAGCCTTCTTCTGACTCGGTGGCTACGAAATTGAAAACGTAGCAATCGTGTTCTTGACCTATTCTATGAATGCGGCCCAAGCGCTGCTCAAGCCGAGTCGGATTCCAGGGAATGTCATAATTGATCATCAAGTGGCAGAACTGAAGATTGATTCCCTCGCCAGCCGCTTCGGTTGCGACGCAGATTTGGCTGGATGTCCGGAAAACCTCTTGGGCGCGTTTGCGTTCGTGGGGATTCATTCCGCCGTGAACTTCGCAGGTGGTGTAGCCCCAACTCTCAAGATTATTGCGCAGGTAGCTTAAAGTGTCGCGGTGCTCAGTAAATATGAGCAGCTTTCCTCGACCGTCCTTAAGCTCTGCGAATTCCGATTCTGCCAAACACTTGCGCAGCGCCGCCAGCTTTGAGTCGACAGCGTGCTCTTTCACACGGCGCGCCTGCTCCACCAATTCGCGAAGCGCGGCGATTTCGCGTTCGATCTGTTGAAGTTCGAGTGCTACGGTGAAATCGTCTATGAGCTGGTCGCGTTGGGCTTCGTCAAGATCGTCCTCCTCCAGCTCCGGATCCGGAAGCTGACCTTGTATGGCAGCGAGGCGCTTTTCTCTTTCTGCTGGACTCAAGTTTCGCAGTTCCTCTAGCAGGTTTTCCTGTCGACGCAGCCTGCGCTTCAGCGATTCGTAGATGGCGCTAGTAGAGCTTGCCAGCCTTCTCTGGAGAACCGTACGCGTCAGTGCGGCAGACGAGCGCCGTTGACCGGTCTGCTGGGGAATAAACTCGTTAATATATTCGGTGACGGCCTTGTACAGGGCATATTCTTCGGAGTTCAGGCGGAAGCTGACGGTCTTCGCGTGTCGATCAGGGAACAGCCTCTGCCCGTTAAGGTCTTTCAGGTCTTCCTTTAACCTGCGCAGAGCCCAAGGGCAGTCAGCACCCAGCTTGAAGACGTCTTTGCGAATCTTGTCAGCTTCCGGCTTTAGTCGGTGCGGTTCTGGAAACAGATCCGAGTCCAGCAGCCGCAAGAAATGAGCGAAACGATCTTCGTCCCCGTGATGTGGAGTTGCCGTGAGAAGCAGCAGATAGTCAGTCTTGTCAGCCAACTTGGATGCCAATTCGTAGCGTTTGGTTGCGTCAACTTTCGGCTCTCGTCCGGCTCCACCAGAGGTGGTGCGTGCAGAGCACTTGTGCGCCTCATCAATCACCACAAGATCCCAGGGCTGCTGCCAAACGCGCTCGCGCACCGGGTCCTGCTTCGCATAATCGATGGAGGCTATCACGCGCGGGTGCATTTCCCAGGGGTTTCTGAGCTGCTGCTGATCTACTGCTGAGAAGATGATTACGAAGTCCTCATTGAACCAGCGGAGGAGCTCGTCTTGCCATTGAATCGTCAGCGGTGCAGGACAGAGGATGAGTATACGCTCTACGGCCTCTCGCAGCCGCAGCTCCTTGATGAGCAGCCCTGCCATTATTGTTTTGCCAGCTCCGGGGTCGTCCGCAAGCAGAAAGCGCAGCCTGGGTTGTGGTAGCATTTTTTGGTAGACGGCTTCGATCTGATGAGGAAGAGTGCGAATCCCTGAGAGGCTGACCGCAAACTGCTGATCGTGAGCATAGGCTAATCGTATCCGACAAGATTCCACCAACAACCGAAGCTTTTCTGCATCAACTGGGACAGACTTTTCCGGCCGGCTTGTTACGGAACAGGCTAGCTCTCGAGCCTCGTCAAGGGAGATTATCGTCTCTCGGAGCGTGTTATCCGGAAGCCGCACGCGACACTCATACCCATTCGTAAGAGGGCGGGCGTCTTCCAGCAAGACCTCTGTGTCAAAATGTCCCGGCAGGCGGATGCGCTGACCAATAGGTAGTTGAATGTTCTTGGATTCGTCCACGGCAGTGTTGGTAACCTGTTGGAATAAAAGTCTAATTGCATATATAGCATCTCAGCAGCTGCTAAATCAAGTTGTGGCAGTATGTGGTCACTCCTCTTGGAGTGTGTAAAATATTTTGGTGCCTGCTTTTCTATTGATTTGAGTGGATTCACTTAGTCCGCCGATGGAAGCCGCTTCTTTTTGCTTGCTTTGGGTTGCCATATGTTTTTGTCCGACCAGAGCTTACTGAGCCAGGCAAAGACTCGATAGACCGCCCTGTTGCACGCATCGCAGTTCACGAACGCCCCACAGCCAAACCCTTGGCCCCGCAGCTCGCGGAATTCGGATCTCCACCACCTGGTAGATCAACTGAGCTTTTCGAGTCCGGTAACCGTTCCGGTAGTTGGCCTGAACCTGTTCCTCCTCGTAAAGCCACACATCTGGATGGTGTTATACGAGGATTCTCAACTCCGGGCAGCACCTTGGCTCCCCTCACGACGCCACAACCGGTGTGTGCGTTCCCCGGTCACGCCAACTGGTTAGTTCTTGTTAGTACTAGTGGGTCATAGTCTTCAACCACTTTCGAAGCCGCCTGAGCAAGCGCATCGGCGACCCTAAAAACATCCCCCTCCGATACCACATCCAAAACAATAGAAATATTGTCCCTTGGGGTTGACCGAAAAACTCGGAGTCTTTTCATTGTGAAAAGGGCAAAGGGCTTTGTGATGACGATCAAGGACGATACAGTCACGGATGGGGCTAATGAGAAGACCCGACTCGAGCCGGATCCGGTCTTCGCTCCGATCGTCCAGCGCATCTTTCGGATGTGTGTCGACGGGATGGGGGCCAAGGAAATTGCCAAGACCTTAAACGAGGAAGGACCGAAGACCAATAGGGGCAAGCCTTGGAACAAAAATGGCATCTACTACATACTCAAAAACGAGGTCTATACAGGAACCTTGGTCTGGAATCGGTTCAACAAGGGGTCTATCGTGGAGAGGAAGGCCTTTCTCCGCTCCTTTGTGAAGCGCATCGAGGTGAACCCGTCCCAGGTGGTCATTGACTACACGATTCCTCTTGAAACAAGAAAGGTAGAACCTCTCACCAGAGAAGTTCTACCTTTTGTATACTCTGGCTCCCCGGCGTGGACTCGAACCACGAACATCCTGGTTAACAGCCAAGCGCTCTGCCAATTGAGCTACCGGGGAGCGTTTTCACCGCTATGAATTATACCAACCTATGCAACAAAGTGTCAACACCAACTTGCATCAATTTGCATTGAATTTTGCATGATTCGGTCTGCGAGCACAGTGCGAGGAGTTGTTGAACCTTTATTCTGAATCATTTGAGCCGAGGTGCGAAACAGACGGTTGCATATCCCGAATTATTGGCCGATAATGATGTATGACTTCCGGGAGGACGGACAACATGGACGACCGAGAAGAACTGGAGCGTCAAGTTCGAGAGCTTCAGGAGAAACTGATCAGGACCGAGCGCCGTCTAGCGGCTCTGCGGGAAAGAAGCAAGCTCCTGCGAATGCAATACGACGATTCGCGACAACGTGAGCAAAATACCACCGAAATAATCAACGAGCTCCTGGAACGACAGCGCGAGCTCAATGTCATGCTCAATCGTGCCAACATTATGCTCAATCGAGCGCAAGAAGCAATGGCGCTTACATCGGCTGAGCTCAACGAAATGGCAAAATCGCTGCCTGAGCCCAAAAAGGCTGAGTGGGAGCAAAGAGTTGCCAAGATAAACGAACTGTTCAAGAAGACCGGCGTTCAGGATGCTGAGCTGATAGCCATTCCGAGTTCCACGGGCAATAACTTCGAGACAATCGAATCCGACGAGCTGAAAAAAGAGTCGGAGCAAGCGTTTGCGCGAGACCCTTCGATATGGGACATAAACGCAGATCGCACACCTCCGCAGGTCGAGGCATTTCCCGTTGAGGAAGAAGAACCGTCTGCCGATCAGCAGAATCCGCCGGTGCAAGTGGTCGAGGTGCAATCGCACGAAGACGCTGCCTCACAGGAGCCGGAGCTCGAATCGGTGATGTTTCCTCCCAGACGAAAGCCCTGGTGGCGCAGAGCTGCCGGAGAAGGCTAGCCTATCGGATATCCGACGGTCGACATATAAAGCACACTTTCTTCGACGCCGTCTGCGCCAATTATTTTGTTCACTTCATCGTCATACAGCGCTCCTATTTGGCAGGTTCCTAAGCCAATGCTTACGGCTGCCAGAGCAAGGTTTTGAGCGATATGGCCTGCGTCCAGGTAGACATATCGATAGGCGCGCTGCCCATATTTCCACTTACACCTGTCGAACACCGCTGTCCAAACGAACACCACCGCCGCATCGCCGCACATCCTCTGTCCGAGCGCAGCGTAGGAGATGTCGTGGGCGAAGTCGCCCACTTGGAGCACGTCAAGAGAATGGTCCCTTACGCCGTAGTGATACACTCCGGGCTGCAGTTCTGCGACGCGGTTCACGACCAAATATGTCTCCACTGGATACAGCGCACCGGCAGAGGGTGCGGTGCGGAACTGATAACCGTAGGCTTCGCCGCTGACGCCGTCCGAAGCCCAGAGTAGGTAAGAGAGCTGCTCCAAACTTATCGGTTTAGACAAGTAGTCCCTGACGCTGCGTCTTGCGGCCAGCACGCTGGCAAGAGGGGCGTCGCTTACTGATTTCGGCTGAGGCAGAGAAACCTTGCTGCATCCCGGATACTCTTTATAGGTGCTTGGCCTCCGGACCGCGTGCTCGACGGACGAAAAAGGTCTATCCGGGTAGTACTTCGTTTCCTGTTGGAACCTGTCACCGATGCCGCCGGACATTTGTGATCCTCTCCTTTCGCTTTGTGCGCACTTGTGTGATTCGTGACAATTACTCTTACCCTTCCTGCGTAGAACATCCTACACTTCTGCGCTTTTTGTTCATGCTCAGGTGCCAGGGAACGGATTCCTTCGCGAGCGACGTTGGTCTATGTCAGGCGGGGGCGATGACGACGAGCTGACGATGAGGTATTGTCTCGGGTGCCCTCGTGGTCACCTTGGCCACCCCAATGTCATCCTGAACGACCTAAACGTCACCCTGCCGCCACCATGTCATCCTGAACACCTCCTCTGTCATCCTGAACTTGATTCAGGATCCCCTTCATCGAAGTGCGAAACCTTCCTGGATGCCGGGTCGAGTCCGGCATGACGTTTTTGCACTACGCGTGACTCTCCCGCCTAGGGCGGTGTCGTTCCTTGTGGCCTCGGAGGATTGTCGCGGGCGGGTGTGTAAGAGAACATGCGTTGTGATGGAGGCAATGAATCAGTCGACCAACGGTGCCAGGCGGCTCAGACTCGCAGTGCTCGCTGTGGTTGCCCTCGTGGTGCTGGGAACCGCTGGATACCACGTGCTGGAGGGCTGGCCTCTTCTGGACTGCGCCTACATGGCCGTTATTACACTCAGCACTGTGGGTTTCAGAGAAGTCAAGCCCCTGGACAACGTTGGAAAGCTATTCACGATGACCCTGGTGGTTTTCGGGGTGGGAATAGCTTTCTGGGCTGTTGCGAGCCTCATTGAAGCGATAATTAGCGAGCAAGTTTGGCACGTTCTGCGGAGGAAGCGCATGCAGAAGCGAATTGACTCAATGAAGGATCACTATATCATTTGTGGTTTCGGTAGGATGGGGCAACAAATTGCTAAAGACTTCCGCCGCGAGGGCGTGCCATTCGTAGTGATAGAGCAAAACCCCGAACAGCTGCCGAAGCTCGTGGAATGGGATATTCCCCACTTGGAAGGTAACGCCAGCGACGACAGAGTACTTCTTGCTGCCGGCATAGAAAGGGCGAAAGGACTAATCACGGTACTGCCGACCGATGAGGATAACGTGTTCATTACCCTGAGCGCGCGGGCGCTTAATCCCAACCTCTACATCGTTGCACGGTCGATACTACTTGAGAACGAGAACAAGCTTAAGATGGCTGGTGCTAATCGCGTAATGTCGCCCTATGTGATGGGCGGACGTAGAATGGCGATAGCCGTCCTAAGGCCCAACGTACTCGACTTTCTCGAACTGGCTACCCACGGCGAGCACCCAAGCATAATGATGGAAGAAATACCGGTGGACGCAGGCTCCTGTTTGGTTGGGAAATCGTTGGGAGAGTCGCGTCTCAGACAAGACGCCGGCGTATCCGTCATAGCTATCAAAAGAAGCTCAGGAGAATTGCTGCCCAACCCGTCTGCGGACACTGTAATCTCGGCAGGCGATGTTTTGATAGTTCTGGGCTCGCCGGAACAGCTTCCACGGGCTGAAGCGCTGGTCTGCCCCGCGCAATGAAGCTCTCTGCCGACGTATTGATCGATCTCGGACGTGCGGTGGTTTTTGTCGTCGGAACGCGCGCTGTTGTGAGATAATGTTACCGTGATGGCATCGCATCGAAGTGAAGCAGCTCCACGAGCTTATCTACTTACCGGCTCCGACGAATTCCAGAAGCGAAGGGCTCTGGAAGAACTGCTTCAACTGCTGGTCGACCCCGATTTGCGCGATTTCGACCTGGAAGAACTTGACGGAGAAACGGCCACTTCCGACCGAATCATATCAGGGCTCAGCACGCCGCCGCTAGGTAACCGGCGCAGAGTGGTGCTGGTGCGCTTCGCCAACAAAATGAACCCCGACGAGCAGCGCAAGCTGGCGCGCTTGCTGGAATCCGTTCCACCCAGCGGCTGCCTCATAATGGTGAATCCGGCTGTGGAGAAGTCGGACGGTAGGCCGAAAAAGGGTGCTGAGGTGTTGGGGGACCTCTCAAAGGCCGTTCGCAAGATAGGCGAGGTTCGCGAGTTTGGAACGGGCAGCTCGCGTGAGAAGGCCGACCGTGCGCGTGAGTTCGCCAAATCGCTGATAGTGGCGGCGGGGAAGCAGATCTCCGGGGATGTATTGGCATTTCTTGTACAGAGGGTGGGGGACGATTTCGCGATTATTGCATCTGAGGTGCAGAAACTCTTGGACTGGGTAGCCGACCGCAGCCGCATCACGCGCGAGGATGTCGAAGCCGTAACCGTGGAAACTCCGGAAGAGAAGATATTCCGTTTTCTTGATGCTATTGCGAGTCGGAACACCGCCGCAGCGATGCAGTTACTGGACGATATGCTGGAGTCTAGCGACGACATCCAAGCCGACGCTTCGCGCACGCTGGCTATGATAGCTCGGCAGTTCAGGTTGATCTGGCAGGCGCGGATGCTTGCGGAGGCCGGAGTCAAACGATTGGAAAGAGTTGCAGTTCCCGAAAAGCTCAAAGCTGCGCTGCCCTCAGACCCAAACCTGTTGGATATCGTCGAGCGGCAGCCTTGGCAGGCAGGGAAGCTGTCCGCGCAGGCAAAAAGCTTCTCCCTGGCGAAACTCTGCAAGTGTTTTGAAGCCATTGCGCGTGCGGATGCTGCACTGAAAGGGGTCGAGGGCAATATAGACGACCCGCGCACAGTCATGCACCTGCTTGTTGTAGAACTTGCAACGGGCTCTTAGCCTGACGCGGCTAGATCGAAGGATTTGAGAGATTCATCGAAGTGCTGGTTCGCGCACACTACTATCAACAGTTCGACGCTGATCCGACACTGGAAGTCCCTGCGGAGTCGTACGGGGGATGGAAGACTGCTGAGATCGAAATAGCCCCAGAGCACACCGCAGTTGTAGTGATGCACGCTTGGGACTTCGGAAAACCCGATGAGTTTCCTGGCTGGAGGCGATGTGTAGAGTACATACCCAGGGCAGAAGCAATATGCCGTGAGGTGTTTCCGAGGCTGCTTGCTGCCGTGCGCGAATCGGGCTTGAAACTTTTTCACGTTGTGTCGCCGGGAGGTTACTACAAATCGTACCCAGGCTACGAATTTGCAAAAAACCTTGCTGGGCCGGAGCCCCCAAGTCCGGAGCGAATAGAGCCTGACACAACGCTTGTCGAACTTCGGCGGTTTAAGTCGGAGCACGTGTTCGTTGGGAAGCACAACGAGGATGATGTTCGACGCGGCTTCGAACGCTTGGATTTCGCTCCTCAAGCCAGACCACTGGGAGACGAACCCATTGCCGAGAATGGGCATCAGCTCTTTGCCGTGTGCAAGCATTTCGGCGTCAACCACCTGATATACACTGGTTTCGCGGTGAACTGGTGCCTGCTATTGTCGCCTGGCGGGATGCATGAAATGAGCAACCGCGGAATTATGTGCAGCGTTATCAGGGAGGCGGTCACCGCTGTGGAGAACAAAGAAACCGCACGCTGGGAACTTTGTAAGCAGATCGCCCTTTGGCGTGTGGCGCTGGCTTTCGGTTTTGTGTTTGATCTTGATGATTTCCTCGCTGCGCTGCGCAAGCAGCCGCTCTTCTGAGCGGCCTGTATCGATGCGGCTTATCTCAGGGTTCGGCGGCGAATAGCGGTTTCGGCATAAGGCACGGACGTAGTTCTGCTCCTCTGGTTGATTATTGACAAGCCACTACTAAAAAGCTGTTGACATCGTTCGGACTCTGTGATATTCTGCGAGCAGGGTAAAGCGCATTAGTGGAGCAAAGAGAGGTGGGGAATGATGAAATCATCGCGCGGATTTACCCTGATCGAGCTGTTGGTGGTCATAGCAGTTATTGCTGTGCTCGCAGCGGTGCTCTTCCCTGTATTGCTGAGTGCTCGCGAGAGTGCCAAGCAGGCATCGTGCGCGGCGAATATGGCGGAGCTTGCCAAAGCTGCACTGATGTACGCTGACGCAAACAATGGTCGACTTCCACCGTATGACTACAACCCTGGGACCACTCAGTTGACCCGCGTGATGTGGTACGACTGTTTGTTTCCTTATGTGAAAACCAAATCGATTCTCCGCTGCCCTTCGCTCAAGTACAACTCAGACGCTGAGGAACAGTGGTGGCAAAATCCGAAGTCTTTGGCACCTATGTATAATCGTATCGCGGGCATTGGTGTGGCAACGCCTCATGTGTTTTGGAGCAAGAACAGTGCCAACAACACCAAGCCGCCGGGGTTGGTGCTGGCTATTGTTCGTCGGCCTACTCGGATTATGATGATGACGGATACGTACATTCTCAGAGATCTCAACGGCAACCCGACTACCATAGAAAGGGGTTTTCCCTGCTGCTACTGCCCGGGCTGCTGTCCGAACGGCGGTATGAACGCTGGAAAATCATACGATCCGCTTTACTGCAATATATCCGATCGGCACCGAGGCGGCGCCAACGTGGCTTTCCTGGACACTCATATCAGATGGGTTAAGCGTGAGACTTTGGTAAAGCGGTTCACGCTTCCCACTGATGCACCGGAAACGTCCGAAATATGGGGACATTTTGATCTTCCGGGAAAACCCTAGCTCCCGACCGGGACGATTTGGTGTCTGCTCAAGTTGACTGTGCGGGACTTCGACGGGTAAGATGTAATCGCAATGACAAACCGATCACACCCGCATCGCCGCCGCGTTACGATGGCCGATGTCGCGCGGTTGGCCGGAGTCTCGCAGACGACGGTTTCATTTGTTGTCAACAACATAGAGGCAGGCCTGCCGGAATCGACAAAGCGCCGAGTTCTGGAGGCGTGTGCCAAGCTCAACTACAGCCCCAACGAAGCAGCCCGCCGCTTAGCGTCGAAGATCTCCAGGGCAATTGGCCTCGCAATATATGACATCATGGCCCTCGCGAATTATCGACAGTCAGCAGGGGTTGTATTGGCGTCCGTTTACCAGGCAGCAGAAGCCAGAGGGCAAAGGCTTCAGATCTACACAACACATGAACGCAAGGAAAACGGAACCGACGTAGGAACCTACTTTGCCGTACCCGTTCGGAGCCGGGAAGTGGACGGGATAGTCATCTGGGATCAGTACGTCGCTGAAGAACGCGTGACAGCTGCTTTTGAAGAAGGTCTGCCGATAGTTCTACTAGACCGTCGGATAGGCGAGGTGCCGGCCGTGGTGCCGGATTATGAGTTGGGCTTTTCCAGCTTGGCGGACTCGCTGCTCGACAGAGGTTACGAGCGGTTTTGCCTAGCGCTTCGGAGAGGAAGCTGTTATCGAGACGTGCATGCGAAAGAAGCGTTTATTTCCCGCGTGACGAGCAAAGGGCTACCGGCAAATTGTATCGACATAGTCGAGTTGGACATCGAGGCCGAAGTGGGTCCTACGCTGGACTCTGAGATCGCAGACAGAATGCTCTCAACAAATCCGCAGGCGCTTGTATGCACGTACGACACAATCGCTCTTGCGGCAATGGCTGCGTTCAGGAAACGGGGTATGAGGATTCCCCAAGACATTGCCGTGGTCGGATGTGCCGGTGTGCCCGCAGCCGCCGACCCGGAGTATGATCTGACAACATTGCATATCCGTTACGACCTGATGGCCGACCACGCAGTGGATATGGTCCTGCGAATGGTGAAGGGCGAGAGAGTATCCGGTTCGTGTGTTGCAGTTGCCCCGGAATTGATTGTTAGATCGAGTGCCTAGAGGCGTCGATATCCCCCGCTTCAGTGGATACGAGAATCTGTGTGCCGGCCGAAGGATGTGGCAGTCGCTGAGCAGGTGCTGATCTAGCGGCCGCTGTGGATCGCTGTATAGATAATCACGGCTCCCGAGAGCAGCAGCACTGTAAACACGGCCGTCTTAAATGATTCTTCGTCCAGCATTCGGTGGCAGCGATCCCCCAGAACCATACCGATTATGGTGAAAGGTGTGCAGATGGCAGTGTAGGTCCAGATTTCGGGCTGCAATGCACGGGTGTAAGCCCAAGTGAGAACCAGAATCGAGTTAAGCGTGAACCAGAGCGTGCACAAAGTGGCTCGAAACATGCCTTTGTGGCGAATCACGTGAGTCGCATACACTATGATGCAGGGACCGCCCGATCCGAACGCACCGTGAATAGCTCCTCCGATTACCAGCAGCCCCTTCAGCAGGAACCTCGCGAATCTTGTCGGAGTCCGCTCTGGGCTGTTCCGTCTGCGAAATTGCGCAGCAAGGCCGCGCAGCGCTACGACCCCCATGAACGTTCCTAAGAAAACCTTGAGCGTGTTCTCCGGCAGCGACGTGAAAAGGTGTATTCCCACGGCGAAGCCCGGCAAAGCGAAGGTTACTATCCTGGCATACTCATCCCAAGCTATTTGTTCTCGAGCACGCCATACGATGCATCCGGTCAGAATCCAGGCTTGTATGACAAGCACCTTGACGGCCGAATGAATCCCCAGCAGAAGAACGACAAACGGCAGTGCGAGAACTGTGCAGCCGAATCCCGTTATAGCTTCTTGGAAGTGCGTTACAAAAACTACTATGGCAAGCAGTGTCCAGCGCAGAAGATCGATCAATGTCATTGTCTCGTATTTCAATACTAATGCGATTTACCTTTCGATTAGCTCTCTGGCGGCGCCAAACCTTCTGTCCAGAGAGCGTCATATGCGCCATTTTACGCTTGGCACGACAACGGCGCGTGGGCGATGCAGCGGCAGGTCGGTGAACCGATTTTTCCACGCCTGTCCGCGAGGGTGCAGGCGTTACAAACTGCAGCGCCGGCCTTGAGCAGGGCGTGACGAGTGCGTGCAGGATGCGCTAAACTAGAAAGGCACTTCTTCGGAAATTATGGTGTTATGATGCAGAAGGTTAGACTAGGCCGGACGAATCTAATGGTTACGCGCACGGCATTCGGCGTCCTCCCGCTTCAGCGGACGGATGCGGACGAAGCAATACGAATCCTCAGGCGCGCATACGACGCGGGCATCAACTTCTTCGACACTGCCCGCGGCTACACCGACAGCGAAGAGAAAATAGGCCGCGCCCTATCCGACGTGCGGGAATCCATTATCATCGCCACCAAAAACAGCGGTTCCAATAGATCCGAAGTAATCCAGCACCTTGAGACTAGTCTCAAGCATCTGCGCGCGGATTACGTCGACATCCTTCAGCTCCACAATCCGCGTGCTCTGCCGAATCCGGAGGATCCCGAATCCGCCTACGCAGGCTTGATCGAAGCCCGCGACAAAGGGATGGCGCGATTCATAGGTATCACAAGCCACAGTCTCGAGCGTGCCCAAGCGGCTGTTCAAAGTGGGCTTTACGATACGCTTCAATACCCGCTTTGTTATCTGTCGTCGCCGGAGGATCTCGCAGTAGTTGACCTCTGCGCCCAAGCGGACGTCGGGCTCATCGCGATGAAACCCCTTTCAGGGGGGTTGATCACTAACGCCCGCGCAGCGTTTGCATTCTTCAGGCAGTACGAAAATGCGGTTCCCATTTGGGGCATTCAGAAGATGGAAGAGCTTGAGGAATTTCTAAAGTTGGATGCCGATCCGCCTGTCTTGGATTCTGAGATGCGTGCCGTTATCGAGCGTGACCGTCGCGAGCTGGGCGATCGGTTCTGCCGAGCATGCGGCTACTGCCTACCGTGTCCTGCCGATATACCCATACCAATGGCTGCGCGCATGGGGCTGTTGGTTAAGAGGATGCCGTACCAGCAGTTTTTGAGCGATGAGTGGCGGGAAAAGATGTTCAGGATCAGGGACTGCCGCGACTGCGGAAGTTGTCGCGAGAAGTGTCCTTATGGCTTGAATCCTCCTGCGCTCCTGCGGGAGATGTTGGTTGAATACGAGCGATTCTACGAGGAGCATAAGTCGAATGTCGGTTAAGATAGCTGCCATTGCGGATGTGCATTACAAGTCGGGCGATGTTGCTGCGTGTGGTCGGAGGAGATCTGCGATTGCGGACATACTCTTGCTAAGGGCAGTTCATCGGCTGAACCGATGGGTCAAGCCCGATGTGACGATCCTGCTTGGGGATTTTATTGACGATCCCGCTTCGCCAAATGCCCTGGATGACCTCCGTCGAGTGAAGCAAGTGGCGGATCTGCTGCAGAGTCCGCTGATCGCCATCCCTGGCAATCACGACCCGGATGTGGACACATTCTATACCGTGTTCGAGTATCCCGGGCAGGTGGTGGATGTTAAAGGTGTTCGGTTCGTGCTATTTTTCGACCCTGCCGAACCGAAGCACAATGCGCGGCGCACCGACGCGGGGTTGCGCTGGATGGCTTCTGCGTGCGAAGGGCACCTCGGACCGACCGTCTCGGTTCAGCACGTGCCTCTGTTCCCGCCGGGGACAAGCGATTCACCATTCGCGTATACCAATGCGAAAGATGTGTGGTCGGTGTTCGCAAAGTGCGGTTACACGCTTGCCTTGAGCGGGCACTACCACGACGGTGATAACATTTTGAGCCGAGGTGCGGCACCGTCGGTGGTCGTTCCGGCTCTGTGTGAGAGTCCTTTTCAGTTTGCTGAGATAACGATCGACAGTTCCAACGTGCAGGCGCGGTTTCATCAACTTGCGCTCTCAAGGGAATTGGGGTTGATGGACTGTCACGTCCATACACCTTTTGCGTACTGTCAAGAGAACATGGATATGGCGCTCTCGCTGGTGCTGGCGGAAGACTTGGGCTTGGCGGGGCTTGCGTTTACTGAGCATTCGGGTCAGCTCTACTTCGATGACAAGACATTCTGGAGTGCAGCCTTTATGCCCACGGGCATCGATACGGATCAAGGCAAAGTGAATCGAATGCCTCAGTTCTTGGAGCAGGCTCGCAAGTTCTGCCCACCGGCGGTGTTGGGGTTGGAGATAGATTGCGACTATCTAGGCAGACCTGTCGTGCGTCCAGACGACTTGGCTCAGGTAGAATTACGACTGGGCTCGATACACTGGCTTGAGGCGTTGATGAAGCCGGAACCGGACACTCTGCGCGCTGGCGATGAGATGATTGCACGTTTGGAGCGGTTCCTGCCGAGCGGGATTGACATACTCGCTCACCCGTTCAGGGCGTTCGGGCGCAAGAAAACCGATGTGCCGAGCGACTTGATGCCCAGACTGGTCAAGCTTCTTCGGCAGCACAATGTCGCAGCCGAGATTAACTTTCACACCCAGGAGACCGGAGAGGATTTCGTTACTGCTTGCCTGAACGAAGGAGTGAAACTGGCGTTCGGCAGCGATTCGCATAATCTATATGAGGTAGGCGAGCTGCAGCCGCATTTGGATTTGTTGGCTCGGTGCGGAGTGCCTTCGAGCAGATTAAAGGAAGTGCTTGTAGATCTCAGCGTGTTCTCAGACGCCCGCTCCGGCGAAAAGGGCGCAAAAGGCGTTTCGGTCGATCGGTCGGTTGGAATTACGTCGTGCTGAGATCGACTCGGCATCATTACGGACCAGCTGATTAAGATTAAGAACGTGGCGGTGCGCACTCTTTTGGTTTGGCGCCGAGGGTTGCGCAAGAGTTCGGCAAATGAGGTGATGAGTTGAGAAGTCGATGGATTGCGGTAAGTTTTGTGGTTTTCCTGTGCTGGCTAGGGTTCAGTGCGTATTGGGCTGTGCACGCGCAGGGGACGAAACAGGATTCCGCGCCGGACGCGGATGCGAAATCTCGGCTTAGTGCGGCTACTGAGGCTGTCCCCAAGTTCGCCCGAGGCGTAAAATGCGGAACTCTGCCTACCGATGAGCTTGACGAGGTATCCGGAATAGCGGCAAGCAGGAAGAACCCCGGGGTGCTGTGGGTACACAACGATTCCGGAGACTCAGCTCGCGTGTTTGCAATAACGCCTGAAGGGAAGCTGTTGGGCGTATATAGCCTGTCGGGTGTAGAGGCGCGCGATTGGGAAGATATAGCGGTCGGTCCGGGGCCAAAGCCTGGCGAGAGTTGGCTGTACATCGGCGATATTGGCGATAACAACGCTGTCAGGCCTATGGTGTTCATATACCGCGTGGCGGAACCCACCGTGTCCACTGCGCAGGAAGCAGTGCGTGCGGAGCTTGCCGACGTCGAGAAGATAACCCTCAAGTATGAGGATGGTCCGCGGGATGCGGAGGTCGTTATGGTGGATCCGCAGAAGGGCGACCTTTATATCATCTCGAAGCGAACGGACAGGTGCAAGGTATACCGCGTGCCCTCTTGGGAGCTGAAGGCGGGAGCGACGGTTACTATGCGTTGCGTGGCGCAGCTTCCGTGGGGTTGGGCGACCGGAGGAGACATATCTCCCGACGGCAGCGAGATCCTTGTGAGAGGCTACACCAATGCGGGGTTATGGAAACGTCCTCAGTCTGGTGAGCTTTGGAACGCGTTTGAGGGCAAGCAATACATTGTTCCCCTGGAGAAGGAGCAGCAGGGCGAAGCGATATGCTTCGATGCACAAGGGAAAGGCTACTATACTACCAGCGAGGGTAAGCGGTCTCCTATTTACTACTACGATAGGCTATCCGACCGATAATCGACGAACCGGCAAAACTTTCTTCTCTGAAGCCCTCGATGCTCGACCAACTTTGAGGCCTGGGGCGCATAACAGTGTCAAACAACAATCGGCTGCCCGCCGGATCGAAGGCGAGCAGCCGAAGCGTCATCTGCCATATGCGTGGCGAGCTTGACTTGTCTACTGCTCGGCTATTGTAGAAGCGGTTTGCCGGGCAGTTTCGGGGTAATCTTGCTTAGGTCGGCGCCCATCTCCACGAGGATCGTGGGGACTATGTCCCGCTGGTCGCCGTTCTTCTTGACCTTTGGGTCATTCGCTGCAAGAAACACATATGGCGCGTTCTTGTGGCTTGTCTTGCCCTCATCGAAGCCGTGGTCCGCAGTGACGAAGATCATTGTTTTGTCGTAGAGCCCGTTCGCTTTGAGCTTCTCCACGATCTTGCCCAGCCACTGGTCGCATTCGATTAGCGCGTCGTTGTACTCTTTCGAGTTCTCGCCGTTTGCGTGGCCCTTGTGATCCGGATCGGAGAAGTGGAAGAAAGCAAAGAACCTGCCCTTGCCGTATTTGTCGATGTAATCGAGACACCTGGGACCTACTTTAGAAGCTGGTCGCGCAATGTCGCCGTCCCACACTGTAAAGTTCGCTTTGACTTTGTACCAAGGCTCGCCTTCTTTATTGGTCTGAGCAACTTTTTGCGCTTCTGCTGCTGCGCGCTGCTGCGGTTTCAGCTTTGCGGTTTCTTCGTCTTCCGCAACGGTGTTCTTTCGTGCTTGCCTTGGTCTGGCTGCTTTCGGTGGCGCTGTTTCGCCAGGTCCCAGAGATCCTATGTGGTGGCTCTTGCCTGTGAGCATTATGGTTGCGATGTTTTCCTTGCCGAACTGCTGGTTCAGCCTTTCAAATATGGTGTAACCTTCTGGAATCGGTCTATATTTGCTATTGGAGTAGACGCCTGTCACATCCGGGTCATAGCCCGTGAGCATCTGTGTGTGCCCTGCTTTGGTATCCGTCTGATGACCTACGACGTCGATTTCCACAAACGAGCCTTCTTTAATCAGCGCTGCCAGGTTCGGAAGCTCGTTTCTGCTCAGACATTCCTTTACGTGATCTCTTTGTGCTCCGTCCCACGAAATAAGAATCGCGTTGCGCTGAGCTGGTGGTACGGACGGGTCGAACGCACACGCGCAGCCCGCTGCCAAAACCAGCGCAGCAAGAGCAAGCATCCATTTCCTCAGACGCACCATGGCCAAGTATCCTCCTCCTATGTCTTGCGCGGATTACCTGCGTATCTAGACGAGCTCCGAAGCGCGCTGGTTACGCTGCGGACGTGATACAATAGTCGCGATTGTTCGGGAGGCGAATGTATGGCTGAAAGGAAGAAAGTGCTCATCACTCACGAGAAAACGGGACGCTACTACGATATCTTCCAAGACGACATCATGGAAGATCTCAGGGCTCACGCCGATGTTGTAGAAAACGATTTGGGCAGACCCTTTACCACGGCGGAACTCGCCGAACGTGCGCGCGACTGCGATGCCATAATCACCAGCTGGGGTGCACCGAAGATAGACCTATCGGTAGTGAAATCTGCTCCGAAGCTCAGGATTATAGCCCATGCTGCCGGAAGCGTAAAGAACATTATCGACGAATCTGTGTGGGACGCAGGGATAGTGGTCACCAACGCGGCTTCGGTTATGGGTGTGTATGTTGGGGAGTTTGCTTTGCTCGCTGCGCTTGCCCTTCTGCGCAGTCTTCCGAAATACACATTCGGAGCACGACCCGAGATGTGGGAAGGACTGCCTTGCGACGGATGGGAGACGCTGATTGGAAAGAGGGTCGGTTTGATAGGCTTGGGACAGACAGCGCGCGGCTTCATTCGGTTTCTCCAGCCGTTCCAGTGCGATTTGGTGGGGTATGATCCGTACATTGCTCCGGAGAAAGCCGAAGCGCTCGGGGTGAAGCTGGTTTCTTTGGAGGAGCTGTTGACCACTTCTAAAGTGATCTCCTTGCATGCACCCATAACGGAGGAGACAAAAGGGATGCTCGGCACACGCGAGTTTAAGATGATCTGCGACGGCGCCGTCTTTATCAACACGGCGCGCGGTATACTCGTGGATCACGATGCGCTTTATGAAGAACTAAAGACGGGCCGTTTCAAAGCGCTGCTGGACGTTACGGTGCCGGAACCGCTTCCCCAGGACCATCCGCTTCGCACCTTGCCCAACGTTGTTATAACGCCTCACGTAGCCGGACCGACCGTGGACGGCAGGCGCGATATGTTCAGGTGTGTTGTCGATGATCTGAAGCTCTTCTGGGCAGGCAAGAGTCCCAAGAACGTGGTTACCAAGGAAATGCTTCGCACAATGGCTTGATGATGGTACGGGGGTCGAAACACAGGTGACATACATACTCGGAGTGGATGGTGGCGGCTCGAAGACCGAGGCTGCAGTCATAGACGAAAACCGCCGCGTCCTGGGGCGCGGCTTGGCAGGTGGGAGCAACACCAACTTCGTTTCCAGGAAGGAGGCTGTGTCGTCTTACGTGTCTGCCGTCAAGCAAGCTTTGGATGAAGCCGGATTGAGGCCGCAGCAGATAGCAGCGGCGGGTTGTACGTTCTGCTCCGCAGCTCCGGATGCTTTTGCTGAGCTGGGACTTCAGGTGAAACCTATCCCCATTGGGGAGCACCAGGTGGCTTTTGAACGAGCGGGTTTGCAAGAAGTCTATGGCGTGGTTCTGATCGCCGGCACGGGTTCTTCCTGCTTTGGGTTCGGCAAAGATGGCAGACGGTTTCATGCAGGTGGGCATGGCCCGCTTCTCGGGGACGAGGGCGGAGGATACGATATCGGCCTCCAAGCCCTGCGGACTGCTCTCAAGGCCGAAGAGGGTCGTAAGCCGCCGACTATGCTGGTTGAAG
Organism: Armatimonadota bacterium; assembly: GCA_029907315.1. Taxonomy (GTDB): domain Bacteria; phylum Armatimonadota; class UBA5829; order UBA5829; family UBA5829; genus CALJES01. Next base: position 19,954 of record JARYME010000030.1, read on the forward strand.
CCGCGTGCGAGTATTTTGGGGTGCGAAATGCGAGATCCGTAGTCTCGCGGCTTGCAGGGTTGCAGATCGAACAGCCGCTCATAGCGGGTTTTGCGGCGAGAGTGGCGGAGTGTGCAAGGCAGGGCGACGAAGCCGCTTTGGAAATACTCAGATACGCCGGGACTGCGCTCGGCGAGTTGGCTGCGTTCGTTGCGGGCCGTATTTTTGACCGAGCCGACAGGTTCCCCGTAGTTCTTGCGGGCGGAGTTTTTAATGCGGGCGATCTCGTTGTTGAGCCGCTGCGGGCTGTTGTGTCGGCTCAATTTCCTGGTGCAGATTATGCAGCGGCGCGAATGAATCCCGGGGAGGCTGCCGCTAGGGTAACTCTTAAACTGGTAGAAAGTAGAGGAGGCAAATAGTGTCCGTCGTTTCACGCTACTTTGAGGCAGTTGAAAAACTGGTTGACGAGATCCGACAAGCGGAGTCGGAGAGAATACTGCGGGCTGCTGAGATCTGTGCGGAGTCCGTGGCTAAGGGCGGCGTGGTGCATATTCATGACACTGGGCATATGCTTAATTCAGAACTGGTGCACCGCGCAGGGGGTCTTGCGCTGCTTACACCCTTTTCGTTTTCACTAAATGTCAACAACCCGAATGCCTTCCGGGAGAAGAACCCATCTTCGGATGACCTTACCTCCGAAACGATTGCGCTTGCTCTCAAACGCAGTAATATCAAGCCCGGGGACGTACTCTTCATCGGCAGCGTGTCTGGCAAGTCGAGGAGCGTAATCGAGCTTGCTCTGCAGGCGAAAGGCATGGGCGTTACGGTAATTGCGATAACGTCTTTCGATTACTCAAGCAAGCTACAGTCGGAGCACCCGAGCGGGAAGAGACTTTTCGAAGTTGCGGACCTGGCTATCGACAACCATGCGCCGTATGCCGATGCGATGCTGGAGATCGAGGGTTTGGACGTCAAAGCTTGCCCTGCTTCAGGCATAGCTGCTGCGTGCATAATGTGGGCTGTGACTGCGGGCATTGTGCAGGGTCTTCTTGACAGGGGGATCGTGCCTACGGTTTACAGAAGTGTCAACGCGCCCGGTGGTCCGGAGGACGTGAAGGCGCGGCAGGAAAGATACAAGCAATTGGGCTACTAAATCCGCCGAGTGCGTTTTCCGAACTAGTGCTTTGGAAACCTTGGCTAGGGCGGCTGCGTCATGACAACTGCAACACAGCGAGAGGACTGCCACTTTGAACACGTTAACTGTTTTCATAATAGCTGTTACTACCTCACGAATGATCTTCCCAGGCGTGCCTCCGGTTTTGCCCGCGCCTGATGCGCCGAAGCTTACGAGCCCGCCGGCTGCTCGGACTATCTCGTTCGACTTGTTCTCCGGTGCGAAGGCAACCTACCTGTCGAAAGTTGAAGTGCAGGTGCCGGAGGGGCTCAAGGTGGCGAATCCAGTGAGGCTAATTCTTGACTTGGAGCGCAAATCGCTTTCGGAGCCGGAACAACAGGCAAGCTCCTCCAAGTTCGTCGTCAAGCAGTATTGGGGGTCTGCAGAAGAAGTTCCTGCTGGTCAACCGCGGGTCTATATGTCGGATCAGCTGCCGGTTGTCGAATCGCCTCGCTCGCTGCCAGATACGTCGTATGCTTATTGGCCCGCGTCTACCGCTGAGCCGCTGGCGGAGGATGCGTCCGCTGTCGGAACCTATGTTTTGACGAGTGATTACTGCGGTCGAGCGCAGATTACTTTGGACTCGCTTTACGATTTCTTGGCGCCTATTGATTTGGTCGGAACGCCGAGGAAGGCCGATCTGGACAAGCCCGTAAAGATCACCTGGAAGAGTGTGCCGAGGGCGCTAGGATATCTGGTGACTGCGGTAGGGGGCAGCTCGGCGGAATCCATCACGTGGACATCAAGCTCTGACCCAGCTTTGGCGGAGACTCTGGAGCATCGTCCTTGGACTCGAGAAGAGATTGCGGACCTGATAGAGAAAAAAGTTCTGCTTCCTTCCTACTGCGTGTCTTGCACCATTCCCGCAGGCATATTCAAGGGCTCGAGCAGTGTGTTTGTGAGCATTATGGCGTTCGGGCCCGACAAGATCGAGAAGCAAGATGGGTTTGAAACGTGGGTAATTGTGCGTTCGAAAGCAGGTATCCCCATTTTCGGTACGAACTACAAGCCCATGATTGAGGACGAGAACAAGAAAGGACCAGCGGGTTAGGGTTTCGGAAGAGCACACCTGCACGCCACTCCTTCCGCCACCGCGTAATAACAACAAAAACGTCACCCTGAACACCACCAACGTCATCCTGAACTTGATTCAGGATCCCCGCCATCGAAGGGCAAACCCTCTGGATGCCGGATCAAGTCCGGCATGACGAGAAGGGAATACCGGATCGAGCCCGGGGTGACGAAGAGGGGCGTCCTCCTGAACGGCCTAAACGTCACCCTGAACACCACCAACGTCATCCTGAAGACCACCGATGTCATCCTGAACTTGATTCAGGATCCCCGCCATCGGAGTGCAAACCCTCTGGATGCCGAATCAAGTCCGGCATGACGAGGAAGAGATGCCGGGTCAAGCCCGGCATGACGAGGAAGTGGACGTCATCCTGAACTTGATTCAGGATCCACACAGTCCCGTGCGGGCAGCAGTCCGCGGGGTCATCTGTCGCATCAGCGTTGGCATTCACGCCAGCGGGATTTGTAAGCGTCGCGGGTAGTGCGGGTGCCGTAGGTGTTCATGTTCTACTTACCCCTTCACACCCGAGATTACCACTCCCTGGATGAAATACTTCTGGGCGGCGAAGAAGAGAATCAAAAGCGGGAGCATAACAACCGTCGATGCTGCCATCAGGTAGTTCCAGTCGGTCGAGTACTGGCCCTGGAATGCATAGAGGCCGAGGGCAAGGGTTCGCTTGGCCGGCGTGCTCAGATAAATCAGCGGGCCCAAAAAGTCGTTCCAGTGGGCCATAAAGGAGAAGATGGCAACGGTCGCCAGCGCGGGCTTCGCCTGTGGCAGCAGCACCCGCCAATAAACCTGCCAAGTGGAGGCGCCGTCTATGCGGGCAGCCTCGTCCATTTCGTGCGGTATCGTCATGAAATACTGCCTCAAAAGGAACACAAAGAACGCACTGCCGAAAAATGCAGGCACCGTAAGCGGCAAGAACGTATCATACCAGCCCAGCGTAGCGAATATCTTGAAAACCGGTATCATCGTTACCTGCGCGGGCAGCATCATGGTCGAAAGCAACACAATAAACAATATGTCCCTTCCGGGAAACCGCATCCGCGCAAACCCAAACGCTACCAACGAGCACGACAAGAGCTGGCCCACCAGACACGTAGCCGTGATCTTCACCGTGTTCCACGTATACAGCGCAAACGGCATCTTCTCGAATGCCTTGGCGTAGTTCGACCACAGCCACGGCTTGGGCCACCACTGAGGCGGATCGGCAAATACCTTGCTCGGATCCTTGAACGATGAAGTCACCATCCAGAAGAAAGGAATTAATGAGATTATTGAGCCGATTATCAATGCGGCATAGGCGAGCACTATCCACGGCTTGATGCGCCTTCGGCGGTTTACAGCCTTTACTACGGCCGTTTGAACACTCATCTTTTCAGCTCCGCTTCGTAATACACCCACGCTGCAGAGGATTTCAAAACCACCAGCGTAAGTGCTAGTATAACAGCAAACAGTATCCACGCCAGCGCGCACGCGTAACCCATCTGCAGATACTTGAACGCTTTCTGATACAGATACAGCACGTAGAACAGCGTTGCGTAACCCGGCCCGCCTTGAGTCAGAATGAACGAACTAGTAAACACTTGAAAGCTGCCGATGACCCCCATTATCAGGTTGAACAGTATCGTCGGCGAAATCATCGGGAGAGTCACGTTTCGGAATTTGGAAAAACTGCCTGCCCCATCGATTTCAGCCGCCTCATAAAGCTGTGTCGGCACGCTCTGCAGTCCTGCCAGATATATGATCATTCCTCCGCCGACGCCCCAGAGGCTCATTATGATGAACGAGGGTAGGGCGGTTCGGGGGTCGGTCAGCCAGGGCTGCGGCGGTATGTGCAAGTAGCCTAGCAGCGTATTGAGCACTCCGCCCTGGGGTCGGAATACCGTCAGCCACACCATCGCCACTGCCACTCCCGGCAGTATCGCTGGTATATAGAATATTGATCGAAAGATCCGCATGCCGCGCACGTTGAGGTTGAGGAGCATAGCAAGCGCCAAAGAGCATATCATCCCCAGCGGCACGGCGCACGCTGCGTATATTGCGGTTACCTTCAGCGATTGTCTGAACCGGAAGTCGTCCGTAAAGATGGTCGCGTAGTTCGAAAGTCCGACATATTGGGCGGGCTTGATCATATCCCATCTGTGTAAGCTCATTATGAAGCTGAACACGACGGGCCCAAGCGTTAAAAACACCAAGCCAATTAGCCACGGTGCAATGCACAGATAGCCCTCGAAAGCTTCGCGTCTTAGCAGCTTCGATGCCTTCCGTCTGTCGCTCACGTACAGTCTTCCTCCAAACGACGTATTAAATGCGCGAGTGTGTCATTCCTGCCCACGGCAGTTGTCGCGGCTGCTGGACGGATATTGTCGTTCGGAACGCTATGGAAAGGGAAGCTGAACGAATTAGCATCCGCTCCGGCTCACCGGTGGCGCCGCCAAATAATGCCGAAGACTCCGGACGGCAGCACGGACTACTCCTGATGCCGCAGCAGCTGATTTACAATTGGCGTTACTTTCAAGCAGGCTTCCTTCGCGCTCACCTTGCCTAGCCGGACCAGGTCCAGCTCGCTCGAGATTATCTGAAACATTTCAGGAGCGCAGGATACGTGAGGCCTTGGGTGACCGTAGGGTATCATATCGAGAAAAACTTTGCGGTGCTTCGGAGGAGCGTTGAGCTTAAGATAGGCCCCGGATTCGGCAACCGACCGACGGCTGGGTATAATTTGCGACCTTATCGCGGCGCTGCGCTGATACTCCTTGCCCGTCATCCATTTCACAAGCTCCCACGCCTCGTTCTTGTGCTTCGATCGCTTCAGGATAGCGTACGCCGCCCCACCTATGAACGTAGCCCGCCTCTTAGGACCCTTGACTATCGGCGCAACGTCGTACTCGAAGTCCTTGATTTCGTTTTTGAATATCAGCTCCGCCGCCCAGCTTCCCGAGACTATCATCCCTATTTTGCCGGTAGTGAAAAGTTTCATCGAGCCGAGGTTCGCGGCTTCCTGTGCGTTCGGCGCGACATGATACTTGTTGATGAGGTCGCTCATAAACTGCAGTCCCTCATACGCCTCGGGCTTATCCAGCAGGCACCTCTTACCGTCGGGTGAGACAATCTCCCCGCCGTTCTGCCAAACGTAATCCTCCCACCACATGCTCACCGCACAGCCCCACTGATCCAAATCTCCGTCGCCGTCTAGATCCTTGGTGAGCTTCTTGGCAACCTCGAGAAACTTTTTCCAGTCCCATGACCAATCCGGGTAGGGCACACCCGCTTTGTCGAACATATCCTTATTGTAGTACATGGCGTAGATGTCTATGTCGGTCGGGATCTCGTACAGCACGCCTTTGTAGCGACCCCAGCCGTCGAGCGCCTGAGGGTAAAAGTCGTCAAGGTCGTAGTTGTCTCTTTTGACGTATTTGTCCAAAGGCTCCAGAAGGCCCTTGGCGACTATGGGCGGAAACCATTCCGACGATACCCTAGTTACGTCCGGGGGACGGCCGCCCGCGCTCGAAATCATCAGCTTGTCGAACATACGCGCCCAGGGCGTAATCTCGACTTCAACCCTGATATTAGGGTGTCTCTTTTCGAACTCGGCAATGAGGGCACGCAGGTTCTTTTCTTCGACTTCGTTGCCCCAAGAGGCAAAGCGAATAGTCGTCACGTTGTCGGACTTGCTACGGCAGCCCACCGCCGCGCAGCACAGCACGAGAATCACCAGGCAGTACCGCCAGGCGTTACGATCAAAAAACGCCCTTTGACAAATAGTACCAAACTTCCGCATAGCACCGCTCAGTCCAATCCTATCCGAATGATTCTTCCCGTCGACCAGTTCCTGCGCCTCACAGGAGGCTTGTCACTCGCCGCTTGCGGGCTGCAGGAGGCACGGCGAACGTCACAGCGTATGGCACATAGTTTTCGATTCCTCGCAGTCGCGCGAGTTTTTCGTAATACTCGATATATGGGAAGTTTACTACCTCGCCGCGAAATAGGGAATAACACTGCGCCGTTCGCTTCCAAAGCTCGATGTCGGCGTTTGTAACCTCGAGTATGATTTCGGGTATGAAGCCCTCTTTGTCCTCCCAATTCTCAGCGAAATACAAGTGGCGCGCAAAGTGGGGCTCGCGGTCAGTCACGAATGATTTGAGGGCGGCGTAAAAGATTGCGTCCAGAACGTTGCGGTGGCAAATGGCGTGATCTTTGTGAATACTCTTCGCGTGATGCGTGATTATGACGTCCGGTTTGCAGTCGCGAATCACGTCGGCGATTGCTTTCTTGACGTCGTCGTTCTCTGGCAGTTCGCCGTCGAGGTATCCCAATATATAAAGTTGCGCGCCGAGCGTTTCCGCGGCTGCAGCTGCTTCTTCGTGTTTGAGCTCTGCATACTTTTGCGGGCTCATATTGGGGTGTCCTTTTTCTCCCAATGTCAGGTGGCATATCGCAACTTTCTTGCCGGAGTTCACAGCGTTGGCAAGAGCGATGCCCGAAGCAATCTCGGCATCTCCTGCGTGGGCTCCTATTGACAGCACATCAGCCTTAAACACGTTACCAAACCTCCTCGTTTGACACCGGTGGACCTTTCTCTTCGGTTCCTGTCAGGGCAGCTGAATCGAAGAAGCCGCGGCTTGGTGCATTATATCACGCGAGTGGTATAATCTAGCCGGCTTCGTCTAATAAGGAGGTTCTCGAAATGAAGAAACTCGTTTGCGTCTTGGGAAGCCCCAGGGCAGGGGGCAATAGTGAAACTATCGCGATCCGGTTGGTTGACAAGGCAAAACAGCTCGGAGCAACCACAGAGTGCTTCAGGCTGCACGACATGACCTTGAAAGGCTGCAGCGGGTGTATGGGTTGCAAGACGCAGTCGGACAGCTGCGTGGTGCAGGACGACATGAAGAGCGTGCTTGACGCTGTTGCGGGTGCGGATGCGGTAGTTTTAACCTCGCCGATTTACTTCGGGCAAATCTCCGGCCAGCTCAAGTGCTTCGTTGACAGGACTTTCTCGTATCTTGTTCCCGACTTTTTCAAAACATCGAATCCAAGCCGACTTCAGCCTGGCAAAAAACTCGCTCTGATACTCACACAGGGTGATCCCAACGAGTCTGCCCACAACATCGCCCCCGAATACGAGGAGATCTTCAAGTTTATGGGCTTCGAGACCTACAGCCTGAGGGGTTTGGGCTTAGGTGCTCCGACCGACGCCGCCGGTAGGGCCGAACTCCTGAAGGAAGCCGAGGCGCTTGCGGGGAAACTGCTCAGCTAGCTGTGTCCGGGTCGGTGCAGCTTCTGGAGAGAGGTGATTGGGCGGGTGAACAGGATTCATCACAAGTTCGACTTCTGTGTGGTTGGTGGTGGTATCGCCGGGCTCTGTGCAGCCATAGCGGCGGCTCGTCAGGGAGCAAAGACAGCCATCGTCCAGGACAGACCGGTGTTCGGCGGCAACTCCTCCAGCGAGATGCGCGTGCACGTGTGCGGTGCCGACCGGCACGGCAAGATCCCCAACATGCGCGAGACCGGCATTCTGGAGGAGCTTCGGCTTGAGAACCTCAAACGCAATCCGCAGCGCAGTTTCTCGATTTGGGACACGATCCTGTATGAGAAAGTGCTGCTCGAGCCTAATCTGACCCATTTCCTGAACTGTTCGGTACTTGATGCGGAGATGGATGGTAACCGCATAAAGTCGGTTACGGGCTGGCAGTTGACCACTTACACCTATCACACCATAGAGGCGGAGATATTTGCGGACTGCTCAGGCGACGGCGTCTTGGCACCGCTCACGGGTGCCGAATACCGCGTGGGCCGCGAAGCGCGCGGCGAGTTCAACGAATCCCATCAGCCCGAAACAGCCGATAGGAAAACCATGGGCATGACGTGCCTCTTTCAGGCGCGCGATATGGGGAGTCCACAGCCGTTCGAGCCGCCTTCGTGGGCTTACGACTTTCCCACCGAGGATTCGTTTCCGCATAGGTCCCACGGTTGGATAGAAATGGGCTACTGGTGGATAGAACTCGGCGGGGAGCAAGATTCGATAGCGGACACCGAAAAGATTCGTGATGAGCTATTGAAGATCGTCTTCGGGATGTGGGACCACATCAAAAACCACGGTGATCACGGAGCGGAAAACTACGCCATCGATTGGGTTCAATTCTTGCCTGCCAAGAGGGAAAGCCGCAGGTACGTAGGCGATCATATATTGACGCAGAACGATATCGAATCAGAGGGCCGCTTCCCGGACATTGTCGCATACGGCGGCTGGCCTATGGACGACCACCATCCCGGCGGCTTCTGGCACCGCGGCGAGCCCACCGTTTTCTACCCAACGCCCTCGCCGTATGGCATACCTTACCGCTGCTTGTATTCCAAGAACATCGAAAACCTGATGTTCGCGGGCAGGTGTGCCAGTTGGACGCACGCGGCACTGAGCTCGACCCGCGTGCAGGGAACCGGGGCATCGGTGGGCCAAGCTGTGGGAACTGCGGCCGCCATCGCTGTTCGCGAGAAGATTACGCCGAGGGAAGTTGGCAGACGCTATATCGAAGAGCTGCAGCAGTTGCTGCTCAAGCAAGACGCATATCTGCCATGGGTCAAGCAGCAGTTCTCGGAGCTTACTCGCGGAGCCGAACTGCAGGCTGCATCTGGGGATCCTGAACCGTTGCGCGACGGCACAAACCGTCCTGTCGGCGACGATCTGCACGCTTGGACCGGCAGGGTCGGCGACTGGGTGGCATATACGTGGGACTCGCCTGCTTACGTCAGGTCCGCGGCGTTCATATTCGACAGCGCCTTGGACAAGCTGATTGCTATGAGTTATCACGGACCTTACAACGCGCTGAGGAGCGTACCCGTTACGCTTGTGAAAGACTTCCGAGTCGAAATACGTGCCGGCGGAAATTGGCAGCCGTGGCGAGAAGTGCGCGGCAGCTATCAGCGCTTAGTTCGAGTCGACATAGGTGCGGAAGTCGATGGGGTGCGTGCGATCTTCGACTCTACGTGGGGTTCGGACAGTGTCAGAGTGTTTGCGTTCTACTTGGAATGAGTACCGCCGTGTCTTTCGCAGGAGCGGCGGTATACGATGCCGAAAACTGAAGACAACAGGAGGTATGCCTGTGAAACTAGGACTTAGCGTGATATTGGCAATAATACTCTCCGTTCCAGCACTGTCGGAGGCTGTTATTGACGTGAGATCTTTCGGTGCAAAGGGAGATGGCAAAGTGGACGATTCGGCTGCTATTCAAAAGGCGTTGGATGCGGCTGCCGCAAAGGGCGGAGGCAAAGTGGAGCTCGGAGTAGGCAGGTTCAGGCTTGACAAGCCCATAACTGTGCCGGAAGGCGTGACGCTCGCGGGTGTTTGGGAGGCGCCGCACCATGCGGTGCTTCAGAAAGGTACTGTTATCGAGGTCTACGCTGGCAAGGGAACTGAAGACGGTCCCGCAGCCATTACCCTCAGCCCTTCGAGTGCCGTCAAGGGCATTACCTTTTTCTACCCCGACCAGCACCTGCCGGACGTGGTTCCGTATCCCTACACGATCAGCGGGAGCGGAATGCACTGCAGTGTTATCGACTGCACGTTCGTGAACTCATACAAGGCGATAGACTTCGGCACGCAGCCCAACGAACTGCATTACATACGCAACTGCTTCGGATGCCCGCTGAAAGTAGGGATTCACATAGACAAGTGCACCGACATAGGCCGCATCGAAAACGTGCATTTCAATCCTCATTACTGGATGCGAGCGGAGTGCGACAACAAGCCCAAGGACTGGGGAATACTTGGCAAATACCTTTTTGAGAACCTGGTGGCGTTTGAGTTTGCACGTACCGACTGGGAATATGTGCATAACACATTTTGTTTTGGTGCGAAGGTGGGCTACCGGTTCTACAAAACCGACGGCACGGTCAATGGGAACTTCTTGGGCATAGGCGCCGACTGGTGCGACTGTGCGGTTTTGGTCGAAGAGACCCAGCCGCCGGGGCTCCTGATCACCAATGGCGAGTTTGTAGCTGGCAGAGGCGGAAAGGCTTTTCTTATGGTGGCTCCGACCAACACCGGCGTCGTGCAGCTTTCGAACTGCAGCTTTTGGGGTCCGTGCTCGACGGTAGCGGTGATAGAGGGCAGCGGTACCGTAAGTCTAGAGCAGTGCACATTTCACAACCACGGGCCCGAAAAGGATCTTTTCACTATAGATGCGAGGTCTGGTCACGTGACGATTTCGGGTTGCCGGTTCGGCAACGATCGTCCGGATATAAAGCTCGGCAAAGACGTTCGGTC
>JARYME010000031.1 GCA_029907315.1 Armatimonadota bacterium
GACTCATTCGGTCACAACGCGGGGCTACCTCAGATACTATCGAAGGCAGGCATCAAGTACTACGTGTTCATGCGGCCTGGGCCGCACGAAAAGGACCTACCGGCGCCTGTATTCTGGTGGGAAAGTCCGGACGGTTCTCGTGTGTTGGCTCATCGCGTTCGTGAGCCGTACTGCACAGGCCCGGAGGATATAGACGAGCACATTGCAAACAGCGCAGACAACAGGGTGCCCGGGTCGAACGTAGCCACGTGCTTCTACGGTGTAGGTAACCACGGCGGAGGTCCCACGATTGCAAACATCCGGTGCATAAAGAAGCTTCAGGACAATCCTAACGCGCCGAACTTGGTGTTCGGAACACTTGAGGATTTCTTCAAGCATGTCCTTTCTGAAAGGGTAGAGCTTCCGGTTGTAAAGGGAGATCTGCAGTACCACGCGGTTGGATGCTACAGCGCGCATTCGGGGATTAAGGCGTTGAACAGAAGAACCGAGAACGCGCTCATATCGGCAGAAATCTTCTGCGTGATGGCTCAGATGGCAGTCGGCAGGCGTTTTCCGAAGGAGGAATTTGCGTCTGCGTGGCAGCGTCTGCTTCTCAGTCAGTTCCACGACATCCTGGCGGGAACCAGTTTGGAGGAGGCCTATGATGATGTGCGGAACTGGCTGGGTTCTGCACTGGATGTTGCAGACTACCGCACGGTGGTGGCTTTGTCAGCCATCGCGAGCAAAGTGGACACGAATGGTGAGGGCAGACCGTTTGTGGTGTTCAATCCGCATGCTCGAGCGGTAACTTGGATAGTGCGATATGACGACACAGCCGGCTTACTTGTGGATCACTCAGGAAAGCCGGTTTCGTCACAGGCTGCAGTCGGTGTCTTCGAGCATACCGGTGTGCGTCCGGCACGAATCTTTGTAGATACAGTTCCGCCTTTGGGGTACAAGACCTACTACTCACGGGAGTCGAATGGCTCGGAGCAAGCGCAGATCCAGTCGCGTAAACTTGCATGCACTGAAAGGACGCTAGATAACGAAAGGTACCATCTGGAAGTTGACCCTCGCTCAGGGGACATCGTGCGTATTGTGGACCGTGCAGTTTCGAAGGATCTTCTTCGCTGTCCCGCGGGGGCAATAGTACTGCGCGACGAGTCGGACACGTGGAGTCACGGGATAACGGCCTACAAGGATCTTGAGGGTAGGTTCTCGGATGCGGAAGTGCAGCTGGTTGAAGAAGGCCCTGTGCGTGCGACAATCAGGGTCCGCTCTCGGTTTGGTCGGTCGACGCTGTGGAAGGATATTTCGCTTTACACTGATCTTCCGATAATAGAGTTTCGTGTGACGGTCGATTGGCAGGAGAAGCATCGAGTGCTGAAGTTCGAGTTTCCCTTCGCGATTGAAGAGCCTGTAGTAACCGCTGAGGCGGCTTACGCTGTCGTGGAACGTCCGGCGGACGGTCGCGAGAGCCCATGCCAGAAATGGGTTGACCTGACAGGATCTTTGGAGGGGAAGACCTACGGCATTGCGTTAATCAACGACTCGAAGTACGGCTACGACGCTGAGGGTAGCACACTGCGGCTCACTGCTCTGCGAAGCCCCATTTACGCCTTTCACGAGCCGCGCCGCGTTGAGCCAGGGAAGCAGTATCGGTATATGGATCAAGGGCTGAACGAATTTCGGTTTGCCCTTTTGCCTCACAGCGGAGGCTGGCAGGAGGCGGAAGTTCCTTTCTTTGCTGCGCTTTTCAACATGCCGCCGACGGCGGTTGAGACCCACGTCCACACAGGACAACTTCCTGCTGAGTCTTCACTAGGCAGCATTTCGGCACCTAATGTTCAGCTATGCGCGCTGAAACAATGTGAAGACGACGAAGCGACGATAGTGCGCCTTTGGGAGACGTGCGGTCGCGCATCGGACTGCGCGTTGCGACTAGGCTCTAAGGAATACCGGGCTCATGTTGGTCCTTTCGAACTGAAAACGCTGAAGATTTCGGACGGCAAGCTGGAAGAGGTCGATCTGATAGAGCGCAGGATCGAGCGCAGTGGAAACTGAGTTCGGGCGGTTGAGACGCTCTAAGGCGCGGAGAACCGATCTTTGGTAGAATATGATTGATGGGAAAGTCACAGGCTAATATCAGAAACTTCTGCATTATCGCACACATAGACCACGGCAAGTCCACGCTCGCGGACAGGATTCTTGAGTATACGGGTGCCGTTGATCCGCGCGAGATGAAGGATCAGGTGCTCGACGACATGGACCTTGAACGCGAGCGAGGCATAACCATCAAGATGAAAGCCGTCAGGCTGAACTACCGCGCCAAGGACGGCACCGACTATGTGCTGAACCTTATTGACACGCCAGGACATGTGGATTTTTCGTACGAGGTGTCGCGGTCCTTGGCGGCCTGCGAAGGAGCCATATTGGTTGTTGATGCTACTCAGGGAGTCGAAGCGCAGACCGTGGCAAACACCAATCTCGCGATGAGCCACAATCTCGCCATTATCCCCGTCATCAACAAGATAGATATGGAGTTGGCTGATCCGGATCGGACTGCGGAAGAGATCGAGAATGTGTTGGCGATAGATGCAAGCGAGGCAATACGGGCATCTGCAAAGTTGGGTATTGGCACTGAGGAAATAATGGAAGCGATCGTGCACCGTATTCCGCCTCCTTCCGGTGATCCGGATGCCCCCCTTCGTGCGTTGGTGTTCGATTCTCACTACGATCAGTACGTTGGGGTTGTGGCATACATACGTGTGGTTGATGGGCGAATCGCGCCTGGTATGCGGATCCGGATGATGTCCAGCGGTAAGGAGTTTGAGGTTACATCAGTCGGCGTTTTCAAGCCTGAGATGGAGTCAGTGGGCGAGCTGAGTGCCGGCGAAGTAGGCTATTTTGCTGCCGGGATAAAAAACGTGGGTGATGCACGCGTTGGCGACACAGTGACAAGCGCCGAAAACCCTGCCGCTGAGCCGCTGCCAGGCTATCGTGAAGTGCACCCGATGGTCTTCTGCGGGTTGTATCCAACGGATTCCAATCAGTATGAGGACTTGCGCGATGCCCTGGCGAAACTCCAGCTCAACGATGCGGCTCTGAAGTACGAGCCTGAGAGCTCGGCAGCGCTAGGCTTCGGGTTCAGGTGTGGGTTCCTGGGGCTCCTGCATATGGAGATCGTGCAGGAGCGTCTGGAACGCGAGTTCGGCCTTAGCCTAATCGCTACGGCACCGAGTGTTGTCTATCGTGTGCTCAAGACAGACGGTCAAGTGCTGGAAATTGACAACCCTCATCTTCTTCCGCCGCCGACCGAAATCGCCGCGATAGAGGAGCCCTATGTGGACGCGACGATAATCGTACCGAGCGCATATGTCGGCGCCGTTATGGAATTGTGCCGGGAGAGGCGCGGTGAGTTTGTGCACATGGACTATCCGACGCCGGACCGCGTAGTCATCCAGTATCAACTTCCGCTCGCTGAGATAATCATGGACTTCTTTGACTCGCTGAAAGGGCGAACAAAGGGTTATGCCTCGTTCGACTATGAGTTTGCGGGTTATAAGGAGTCCCAGCTTGCGAAACTTAACATCCTGCTGAATGGCGAACCCGTCGATGCGCTGTCGTTCATAACTCACAAGGACAGAGCGTATCCGCGTGCCAAGCTACTGGTGGAGCGGCTGAAGGACGTTATTCCGAGGCAGCAGTTCGAAGTTCGCGTTCAGGCTGCACTTGGGAACAAAATCATCGCTGCGGCGAGCGTTCGGCCATATAGGAAGAACGTGACCGCCAAGTGCTACGGCGGCGACATAACCCGCAAACGCAAGCTGCTGGAAAAGCAGAAGGAAGGCAAGAAGCGAATGAAGGCGATCGGCAGCGTGCAGGTTCCTCAGGAAGCGTTTCTAAGTGTTTTGAAGATTGGGGACGACAAATAAGCATGAGTGTGCCGATACGACAACGTCCGCCGTGGTTGATTGCTCGGGCGCCGTCTGGAGAGGATTACGAGGATGTTAGGCGGCTGGTCGAGTCGAAGAGATTGCATACGGTGTGCCAGAGTGCGAATTGCCCGAATATCGGTGAGTGTTGGCGAGCTCGGACAGCTACATTCATGATCCTGGGGAACATCTGCACTCGGAACTGCCGCTTCTGCGCCGTACAACATGGCGAGCCCCAGCCTGCGGATCCGGATGAGCCTCGCCGGGTAGCACAGGCAGTTGCTTACTTGAAACTCAAACACGCGGTGATAACGAGCGTGACAAGGGACGATTTACCAGACGGAGGGGCGAGTTTGTTTGCTGAGACCATTCGCCTCATCCGGAGCAGCGTAACTGGTTGCACGGTGGAGGTGTTGGTTCCGGACTTTCAGGGCGAATGGACAGCTCTGGATACGGTGCTTAGCGCAGGTCCGGAAGTTCTTAATCACAATGTCGAGACAGTTCCACGGTTGTACGCCGATATAAGGCCGCAGGCTCGGTATGAGCGTTCTCTTGAGCTGCTGAAACGGGCGAAAGGAAGGGCACGGACGAAGTCGGGGCTGATGGTCGGTGTGGGCGAGACCTGGGAAGAAGTGCTGCAAACGATGCGCGATCTGCGCGGTGTCGGCTGCGATGTCATTACTATTGGTCAATACCTTGCCCCGTCTCGCCGGCACGCGGCCGTCGTTCGGTTCTATACCCCTGAAGAATTCGAGGAGCTTAGGCAAGTAGGCTTAGAAATGGGCTTCGCTAGGGTTGAGTCGGGACCGCTTGTGCGGAGTTCTTACCACGCGGCTGAGTGCGTTGTCTGAATAGGCTTCTGACCAGCGATTCGGTGCACCTGTAGTCGTGCCTGTAATTGGGCACTGGTGGAGTTTGGAGGAGGAAGGGAGAATGGTGCGGATAACCGTGCTCGACGGTGCCGGTTGCATTGGTGGGAACAAGATTCTCCTCGAAGACGGTGCTGCAAGACTTTTCTTTGATTTCGGAACGAATTTCAGCACCCAAGGACATTATTACGAAGAGTTTCTGAAACCGAAGTCGTGCCAAGGTATTTATGAGCCTATTCGAATGGGCTTGCTGCCTCCGTTTCGAGACCTCTACCGCCCCGATATGATCACGAAGCTTTGTGAAGAGCACGGGCTTTGGGAAGACGTAGGAGCCAAGGATATCGGAGAGGTAGGCGGCGTGTTGGTGTCTCATGCCCACGTAGACCATATCGGCAGCATCCATTTCCTGCGCAGCGATATTCCGGTTTACTGCTCACCTGTAACGGCGGCGGTGTCTCGAGCTCTCCAAGATGCGGGCAAAGGGGCGACTGCTGCCGAATACTGCTATTACACGCCACGTGAGTACGTCGAAGGCGACTGCGAAGGTCTTCGCACCATACGAAACGGCGAGGCGCAAACAAGAACCTTCTACCTTACAGCACCGCCTCCGCAAGAATTTGTGGAGCAGTGGCAAACGCTACCGCAATCGAGAAAGTCTTTGAAGGTGGAGGAATTCAAGCAGGCTGAGTTGTGCGGGGGACTGCGCGTGAGGGGTTTCCCCGTTGATCACTCAGTTTACGGGGCATCGGCTTGGGCGGTTGAGACTAGCTCTGGTTGGGTCGTCTACACTGGCGATCTGCGCGTGTCGGGCAAGTACGGGGACGCAACTTGGCGGTTTGTGGAGGAAGCGGCAAAGCTGAAGCCAGCTGTGCTCATTATCGAGGGCACACGCATTAACGCCAAGAGAGGCTTAAACGAGGAGCAGGTGCGCGATTCGTGTCTTGAAGTGGTCCGGAGGCACAAGGGGCTCATAGTGGCGGATTTCGGGCCGCGTAATGTCGAGAGACTTCTTGTATTCATGGACGTCGCGCGCGAAACCCACAGAAGCCTGGCGGTGCTGCCCGCGGACGCTTACCTTCTGGATATGATGCGGAAAGCGGCGGGCGATAGCGGATTGGTGCCGTCCATCGACGATTCCGTTATTAAGGTCTACTGGGAATACCAATCGCAGGTGGAATCCTGGAAGAAGTACTTGCGCGAAGCTCACCCGGAATCTTTGTTTGTTCGGCCTGATGATGTGCGCGCGAACCAGGGTGATTTCATTTGCTGCTTCAGCTTCTGGGATATCAATGAGCTTGCTTACATTAAGCCTGTCGACGACTCCGCCTATGTGTTTTCTTCGTGTGAGGCATTTAACGAGGAAATGGCGATTGACGCCCGCAGGCTCAGAAACTGGATAAATCGATTCGGTTTGAAGCTTTACGGTCGACTGGACCAATCGGATCAAGAGTCGGACCCGTTCCACGTATCTGGCCACGCATCTGGTCCTGAGTTGGCTGAGATTGTTGAAGGCATTCGTCCCAAGGTGCTTATTCCGGTTCACAGCGAGCATCCGAGTGCATATCAGGATCTTCTGGGTAATATGTGCAGGGTAGAGATTCCTGAAAACGGGAAGGCAATTGAGCTGTAGTTTGCTCGATTCGGTAGTTCGCCAACGACTGTGCGCACGATAAGAAGCGGACGTGCCCTGCAAGGCACGTCCGCACTTTTGTTGGCTTTGGCTTACCGCGTGTCAGCTACTCGGAGTAAGTGTGCACCGCATCTCCGCTCATAAGCGTCAGCTCGTCCGAGAGGAGCATCGGCACAAGCTTTCCTTCTATTCGCTCGCATGAGATAATGCCGGTCACGCTGACATATGCACCCACCGGCGGATTCGCGAAGTACTGGTGATACACCCGCAAGCCGACGTTAGGCACGCCGTAGGTTTCCGTGCCGTCGCTCAAGCCTGAGCCGTCGTCGATATAGAAGTATGGTCGGTAATCAAACCCGAGGTCGCCAGGCGATGCCGTGACCCTACCCCACACACGCGCGAGCATACCCATATTGTTCAGTCCGACACCGCCCGTCCTGCCGGGCTGCGAACCGGCGCTGCCTCCGATGAAGCTGCGGTTCGTGATACCGATGGGCTTGGGTATGTCGTATACATTGCTGTCGACTGTGATTGAGCTTAGGGACAGAGTTCTCTCGCCCGTGGCTTGGTCGGTTGTCATGCTGCCACTGACCAACACCTTGTTGCCCGGGTATACGGGCTCCGTCGTGGGACCGACCCGCAGAGCTGCTGATCTGTCCTCTTCTTCGATCCAGAAGTAGGTTTCGAATGTAGACTGCGATGTGTACGTTCTTGTCACGATCTTAGGCTCAGTCAAGCTCACACGCTTGCCGTTCGGTTGCGATATTGCCTCACCTATGCGCTCAACATCTACAGGAAGGCCAGAACCGACAGCCGACCTCCAGGTTTCTCTGGCAAGTCCCAGCGGACCCATTCCTGCAGCGACATACACGTAGTTGCCAATCTGTGCCACTGCCATTCTTCCGCCGCGGGGATACGGCAGCGCGGTGTCACGCATCCACCTGTTGCTGAACAGCGGGTCACCGAATTCGTGGTATACGAAAACTTTGTTGAAGTAGCCGATAGGTCCGAAATGACCGCCGAAGATTGCGGGCCACTGCGTTCCGGAGGCGTCCGTGATTGTAGTCAGCGTTGCTCCGGAGTTTCCGCCGACGGGCAGATCGGCTATGCGGTACCATTGGTCGTTATATGTGCCGCCCGTAACGCCGTTCCAGCGCGCGGCGTAGGAAAGCTGAGTACCGCTCCACCATCCGTTTGCCATGTAGACCCACTGGTAGTCACCGCTTGCAACGACCGTCGCAGACGAGTCAGCAAGCGGCCATGGCGTTCCTGGAGGGTTAGCCGAGTACCACGCGTTGGTTTGAGGATCGTAGACTTCATGCTCCCACGCATTGACAAGCTTCGTTGGATCGTTCGGATCCCGCTTTGAGCCGCCGATTACGTGGAATTTGCCCTCGACTGCAAACCCTGTCACCAAATCGCGAGGTGTGGGCATCGGCGGGCCTATGGTCCAGGAATCGCTGACGGTATCATAGATCTGCAGAACATCGCAGTAGTCAGGCTCATCCCGTTTAGTCCTCGAGCCGCCGGCGACGTATATCTTGTTCCCTATTGCTGCGCATGCAGCTCCTCTCACGGGCACCGGCATAGGCGCCTTTGTATACCAGGTGTTCGTCTCGGGATCGTACATTTCATTGGTGCCAACAGGGGGTCCGCCATATCCGTCGTTTGTGTCCCATCCGCCCATTACGTACAGTTTGCCGTTAACCACGGCGTGCACCGTGTACCAGCGCGGCGTCGGTATGTCTGCGTTCACGTTTTCCCAACCGACAAGAAGCGGGTTCTCAACCGGCGGAGGCGGCGGATAGTTGTTGGTATTCACTGAGGCGCGGAACACCTTGGTTGCGGGCACCACTGTACCATCAGTCGCAACGGTGGATCCGCCGACTACATAAAGCCTGCCGCCTGCTACGCACACTGCAGGACGGTTGCCTCTGGGTTCGGGCAAATTGGGGGCAACGTCGGGGCCGGTTATCCACCCATTATAGATGCCGGACTCATACACCATTACCGCAGACGAAAAGCGCTGACCGGAGCGGTCGGTATTGCCGCCTATTACGAAGGGGTACTGTCCACTGCCGCCGTCAGGACTGGCTGCATCAACTGTGATGGCAGCCGCTTGTATTACCGCCTGCGGCATTTCTCCTACTTCGGAATCCCAGCGCGGGCTTGCTTGACTGGGGTCGATGCGCCAACAGCTGGACGAAACGCCGGCGCCGCCGCTGTATCCGCCGAACAGATACAGATAGACCTTGCCGTCTTTGAGGTCTTTCGCCGCGGCTCCGCAGGCTTCGCACTGTGCCGATGGAGCATTAACCGGTGCCGCGCGCCACTGGTCGGTCGCTATGTCGTAGATATCGTATCTCACATTATCGGGAAACATAGCTGCCGGGTCGCTGCCGTAGACGTGAATCTCTTTAGTGCTGCCGCTTACGTAGGGCACGGCGACCATTGCGCGGCGCGCAACCAGCATGTCTGCTTTCGCGGTCCATGTGTTGGTCACGGGATCAAACATCTCGACTGTTTTCAGGGGATTGCCGTCTGCGTCTGCGCCTCCAAGGACGTAGACCTTACCGTCTACTGCAACGGCTACAGCATCGCGACGAGCTGTGGGCATCGGCGCCTTGGATTCCCAAGTTCTTGTGAGCACATAAAACCCCTCAACGGTATTGACTACATTGCCGTTTGCGTCAACCCCGCCAATCACCCATAGGCGGTTATTCGCGTATGCCGAAGCGGCGTTGGACCTAGGAGTGTAGGTGCCAGACGTGCTCACTTCCTCCCAAGTGCCCAGTAGCGGTCCCTGAGTGGCCGCAGTAACGGGGCCCGCCAGAAGGCACAGACCCAGCACTGCAGCTAACAACGCCCAGAAAGCCTTTTTTGTATTCCTACCGTTCATGTTTCTCGCCCTCCATTTAGATGAGAAATCAGTTGGCTCATGTCGACGCACGTTATTTGCGCTGCTCCGATAGTTATGCCTCGGCATCAGCTAACTTTCTCTTTTTGCAGCACGGGATGGCCCTCGAATCGACACCAAAGAACGGAAAGCCGTTCCGAATAGACCGGAACGGCTTTCCTGAGAAGCTTCGACTACTTGTTGCGTCGTCTTGCCAATACACCGCCAACGCCGATCAACAGGCCGATAACGGTGGCAGGCTCAGGGACGACAACATCTATCTCTTTTATGATGCTCGCGCAGATGGCGTTCGGTTCCGTGCGGGGAAGGAACCAGTCTTGCGTGTTGTCCGGGCTCCAGTAGGTGAGCCTGACGCCCTCTATGGGGAGCCCGTCGAGAAGCATGCCGCCGCTGTCATCGTAGATGCGGATCAGGGATGCTTCCCAGCGGCCGCCGTTGTGCACGTAGTAAGGGCCCGTGGTTGCTTCGTGGATGATCTCGAACCAGTCACCGGCGACCTTGACCTCAACGTCCACGTTCTGGAAGACGCGGCCGTTCTTGTCGGGATTTCCGCCGAAGCTCAAGATCTCCCAAACTGGTGTCGGGTCGAATTCGTACCTGATCTTGAGCGAAGGGAATGCGTAGTCGTGCAGCACGGAGTGCACATTGGCGCCATATATGCCGTCCGTGAGATACTTGGCGTCTGCCTGATCCGGAAACGCCCAGTGGAAGCCGCCGCTTTCAATCACGGCGCCGCCGTTGGTGACGTTCTTGCCTTGAATGACGTCATTGCTCGACGGCTGGCGCGAGAGATCGGCAAACGACGCGGTCAGCTCCCAGCTGTAAGTTGGGGCCGACCAGGCTGCTGCGCTGGTGATTATGAGCAACGCTGCGCACAGATAAACGCAAGGCCTCATCTCGTTCCTCCTTTCCTCTGTTCTTGTTGTGTTTTGGTTTTTTGGCATTCGGCGGGCGTGGACCCCGCACAGTTCTCGCCCCCAGTGCCGATAACCAGTCTAATTTGCAATATAATCTACAAGTGCCGTTTAGTCAACCCTGCGGGTGCCGGTTTGCATCCGTAAAAATACCTGTTTTTCGGTGGTAGACCACACAATAGGACGGATCTAGAACCCGCGTTCTCATTACTCCTTGTGTTCCTGCGTTAATGCGTTGACCGAGTGGCGAAGCGTATAGTACCATCAAGCCGATGCAGCGCTCGCGATCTGTGAACGAAGGTTCTGCACATACCTACTCCGGCCAGGCTGCCGCCGTTCGACTCCGGGCTTACCTAGTGGGCATAGTGGCAGTCGTCGGTGTTTGTTTCATAGTTGCGTTCTCTGAGCTCATCGCCAGCCGCGGGGGCAGCATAGACGCCATACTGTTGGGCGCCACGCACATGCCTCCGGGAGCGATTTGTGTTCTGATCGTCCTCTTGCTCGCAAATGCCTTGGTCAGGCGAATCTCTCGCAGGTTGGGGCTCAGCTCTGCAGAGTTGGGCGTCATTTACTTCATGCTTGTTTGCGCTGCTCTCATATCGTCTTTCGGACTTATGACCCAGCTCCTGCCTAACTTGATCGGGATCAACTACTTCGCAAATCCGCAGGACCATCTATGGCGGGACCTATTTTACAAACACATTCCTGCTTGGCTGGTGCCGTGGGATCCTGATGGACCTGAGCGCCAGTGGGTGTCGGTCCGGTTCTATGAAGGGCTGAGGGTGGGAGAGCGCATTCCGTGGAACTTATGGGTGAAGCCACTACTTGCTTGGCTGGTGTTCGCGTTTTTGTTGTTCTTTATGATGGCGTGCATAGCAACGCTTTTCCGGCGGCAGTGGGTGGACAATGAAAAGCTTACGTTTCCTCTCGTGCAGCTTCCTATGGAACTGGTTAACGAGGAGTCGTCGAAATCGTTCGTGCGTAGCAAGGCGATGTGGATGGGTTTCGCTATTCCTGTTGTAATCCATTCGATGAACGGTTTGCACCGCTCGATACCCAGTGTTCCTCAGCTGCCGACGTGGCTTGTGCTGAATCAGTTTTTCGTGACCAAACCTTGGAATGAAATGATCGTCACGTTTTTGGTTTTGTCGTTTTCAATCATCGGTTTCGCGTATCTGCTGCCTCTGGACGTGTCTTTCAGCATGTGGTTCTTTTTGTTGTTTTTTCGCTTGCAGGACTTCGTGGCTCTTTGCCTTGGGTACCATCTCGATCAAGCACCGCTCTATGGTGGCACGCGCTTCTACCAGGCGTACCAATCGACGGGCGCATTCGTAGCTATCACAATAAGCCTATTCTGGTTGGCTAGGCCGCACTTGCGGCTGGTCGCTGAGCGCGTTCGATCTGCTATTGGACCGGCGTCTGAGCGTGCAGTCTGCTCGCAGAATGGGGGGTTGCCCATCGACGCCGACGAGTATATGACCTACCGCACTGCGGTCTTTGGCGCAGTCATTGCGTTCCTTCTGATGCTGGTATGGCTGAAGGCCGCTGGCCTAAACCCGCTCGTCGCAGCGTTCATGGTCGGTTCATTTGTGCTAATTGTCATGCTCGTGCTGACGCGGTTTGTAGCTGAGGTGGGGCTGCTGATGCTGCAGCCAGTCTTCAGGCCCTTGGACCTGTGGGCAGTTGCAGCGCCTAAGGCCGCGCTTGGAGTACAGAATTTGACGATAATAGCGTTTCTTAATGGTATTTTTATGCGCGACCCTCGAAACGTCATGCCTGCCTTTCTAGACAGCATGAAGGGAGTAGACCTAGTCAAAGCCCGCAGGAGGAGCGTTGGCTTGGGCGTGCTTGCAGCGATTGTTGTCGCAGCTTTGACTGCGTCGGTCATCCAACTGCGGATAATCTATGGTTATGGCGGGCTGCGTTTGAATTCGTGGTTCTTTATGGCGAATCCCCGATTGTATTTTGACGAGTCAGCGGGAATTCTTCTGCGGAAAACGGCTTATTTCGATCACCGCGCACCGCTGTGGTTTGCCGTGGGGCTTGTTTTTACGTTTTTCCTGTATGCTATGCGAGCTCGGTTTTGGTGGTGGCCTTTCCACCCTTTGGGCTACGCCATTGGATGCGCGTGGCCTGCCGTCGTATACTGGTCTTCGTTTTTCGTCGGATGGCTGGCGAAGTCGCTGATATTGCGCTACGGAGGAGCTACAACCTACCGAAGTTTTCGGCCTTTCTTCTTGGGGTTGATACTTGGCGAGTTTACTACTGGTATAATTTGGGCGCTTCTATCGGGTTTACTCGGCGTTGCGAGCCCCGCAATACCGATATCCTGAGAATCCGTATCCCAATAATGAGCGGCAGGAATTTGCGCGGTCTTGGAGGAAGCGAGTCGGCGTGAGAAACATCGGTGCTGTTATCCTCCTGCTGTTAAGCAGCGCTGCGGCAGCTTTGGGGGGACCTGCCGTGACTTCAAAACCCGCCTTGAACCAGCCTAAAGAGCCTACGAAAGTCGGTTCGCGACCTTACGAGATGAAAGGCCGCAAGGAGGACCGGGTCCCCCTGTTTGGCTTCGAGGATCTGACCGGATGGACTGTGCAGTGCGCGGGCGGTGCAGATGGTGAACTGGTTCGAACGCGCGAGCAACAGCTCTGGGGCGAGTACGTAGGCAAATTGACATATTCCGGCACCTCTGTGGATGGCACCCTGACGATCAGGCCGCCTAAGCCCATTCCCATACCGGATGCGTTCGACTGTGTAAGCATGTGGATCTATGGGAACCTTTGGGAGTGGGCACCTGAGCCGGGAACACCGCAGGTGGACGTGTTGGTTTTGCTGCAAGACGGTGAGGGCAGGGAACAGACCGTTCACCTTACGCGCATACGTTGGAAGGAGTGGTGGCTGGCGCACAGGAAGCTGAGCGAGCCAAAGAGTGGATGGTCTTTTTCTGGCATTGAGGTGCGCGGCATATCAAACGGGGAGCCTCGGTCCATATACCTGGATTCCATCTATTTTTACAAGGAAGAGCTCAAACCCCTTCGGTTCAAGCCCAGACCCAGGCGCAATTTGAGGCTGCCGGAAGGTCAGACCCTGGGTCTGAACACCGGCCGGGGGGTTCTTCCTTTTCCGACAAGAGAGGAAACGATACTGCCGACGAACTTCGAAAAAGAGTTCAGCACCTGGACTGCAAATCCAGTAGCCGGTCGGTATGAGTTTGGTTATATGGGCCGCGACTGCTGCGTCAAGTACGTATACGCACCGAAGACTGGCGATCTCGGCGAAATAAGGGCTTATGTCAACGGCAGAAGGGTATGCATACCGATGGCAAAAGGTGGCCTCGAGCTTAATGACGGCACGCTCGCCAGAGGCAACCTGATTTCATCGTCTCTTGCTGATGGTGCACTCAGGGTGGTGTTCGATTTTGGGGGAGTGGAGGCGGTGTACACTCTCCGCATTTGGCAGAAGTCACTCGTGATTGATTTCGAGTGCCGGGGCGGTCAGGCCGGAGGAGTTGCTCTAGGGGAACTGCAGGGGTTGGCTAATCCAAGGTTGGTGAGGGTGCCTTTCATTACGCTCGGCGGCGGGCGCGACCCAAGGGTAGTCTGCTGGGATGGTGCCGACGGGCCTTTGTTCGCGTCCGTGTGGGTAGACTGGTATCGGTCGAACGGTTCTGTGCTCTGGTCGGAGGAATGGGTCGATGAGACGTCTGCCAAGATCAACGGTGGTGTTAGATATACGCCGAAAACCGACGGCAGACGCAATGATCTGTTCGAGCGCGTGTTTCTGACCGTGTCCCCCGTGTTTGAAGAAACCCTGCCTACGATTCCGAACCCGAAGACTCCTTACGGCGATTTGGCCGGCGAACGGCTTTGGCAGGAGAGCTGGGGTCCGGAGGATTACGCAAAACAGCACGAGCGTTCTCGAATGCTTCGGTCCTACGGTATAGACAAGCTTACTCAGTGCAACCACGAGCTCACGTGGCGCGATGGGGGTGAAAGCTTCACCCTTCGCACAAGAGCTGCGCCCGGCAAAGGCGGGGACGCGGCCTTGAAAGACTACATTGCCAAGCAGAAATCACTGGGCTGGCTGGCGGGACTGTATACCAACTACTGCGACTTTGCGCCTGTGAATGAGTATTGGAATGAGGACGACGTCCAAAGAACGCCCGACGGTCAGCTAAGACCTGCTTGGCCCAGGTGCTACGCGCTCAAGCCATCTCGCGCCGTTGAGTACGAAGAGAAGCTTGCGCCCATTATCAAGAGGAAATTCGGCACAGTTGCAGCGTACACCGATGTTCATACTGCTGCCTCACCCTGGGGCTACACTGATTTCGATGTGCGGGTGCCGGGCGCCGGTACATTCGCGGCTACGTTCTATGCCTACGGAGAGCTTTTGCTGAACGACCAGAATGTGTATGGGCCGACGTGGTCGGAGGGCACTTTCCAGTGGCTTTACGCGGGGTTGGCAACAGGAAACTACGGACTTTGTTACGGCTCTGCGGACCTCTCGAGGGAACCACTGAACGTAGCTTTCGACCTGCTGAAGATTCATCCGCTTGAGTTGGACATAGGCATGCCCTGGACCTCTGGGTTCTTTAAGGAGGCTGGTTGGGATAGGCCGGATAGGCTGGACGAATCCATAGATCATTTCTTGGCGGCTACGATTGCCTACGGGCACATAGGTTGGTTGGTCGAGGAGACTTATGGAATTGAACGCACCTGCCGGTCGTACTACATGCTTCAGCAGCTGCAAAAGCGCTACGCCTTGCAGGAACCGCTCAAAATCGAATACGCGGACGCATCCGGCCGTTTCGTGAGCGTTTCTGAGGCGATTGCGACGGGTATGATCAACGATTCTCGGCTGCACGTGGTATACAAAAACGGTCTTGAACTTTTCATCAACGGTTCCAAGCAAACATGGTCTGTATGCTCAAGCGGTGGAGCAGCTGTAAGACTGCCGAGCTGGGGCTGGTATGCGCGGCATCCGGAATCGGGTTTTGAGGAGTTTTCCGCGCTTATCGACAGAAGAAGAGTAGACTACGTCAAGTCTCCGGAGTACGAGTATCTCGACGGTCGGGGCACACCTATAACATTTGCCGGACTGGCTGCGAGAGGAGCCATCGCAGTTCGGCGGTCGCCGACGTTGGTGGAAGTGATTGATATCTACGGGAACGAGGAAATCGGGCTCACGGCGGCATTTCCATGCAAATGCACTGCGTTCGACGCGGAAGACAAGCCGCTTGGGGATGCGGAAGTTCGCCGGACAGGCGACGGCCTGGTCTGGTTCAAAACCATGAAAGGTGCGCGCAGATACGTGCTTGTTCCTGTCTCGGCGCACTCTGTTTCGCGGGAGCTGGTTGTGCATTTGGATCGCGACACTGCGGTGCCAGGCGACGTAATATCGGGGGAAGTGACAATACCGCTAGTAGACGGTTCGGCACGTCCGACTGATCTCGCCATTGCGTTTGAGGGCAGCGAAGCTGCTGTGCATCCGCTCATCGGTTTTAACGAAAACGAAGGCCGAGCCTGTTTTCGACTGAAGTTGCCGAAATCCACCGATGTCGAAAGGCGGGTTTGGGTGGGTGCTCGAGTTCGATGGTCAGACGGGGCTGAATCGCTGGGCTGGGCTTCAGCGGCGGTAGTTCCGGCATTGCAGATAGACTTGAAACCGTGTGGCGGCGGGCGATTTCGATTGGATGTGCAAAGCAACCTCTCGGAGGCTCGGCAACCGGAGGTTCGATATCGATTTGAGAATCCCGGCTCGGGGTTGACAATTGCAGCCGGCGGGGATGATACCCGCGATATAACGATAGCACTGCAAGGAGAGCCTCGTGAGCTTGAGGACATACTGGTTGTCGAAGCGTTTGCAGGTGAGTTTGCTGCCAGAAAAGAGTTTAGGGTAAAAACGGTAGTCGAGCATCCTAAGATTTGGGACCTTTCGGATGCGGGCGGATTCCGCTCCGGTTATGCGTTGCGCGGAGGTCCGGAGATGGAATCGAATGCGGCGAGCGGGGCCACTTTCAATATCGAAGACGTGCCGTGCGGGGGTATAACAAAGCGCGCCATATTTGCACATCCGCCGTGGATCGGTGGAGTCGGCTATTCCTGGGGTGTGATGAGAACTATTCAACTGCCTGATACCGACTGCGAATTGCGCACGTCCATTGGTATACGAGATGGAGGAGGCTGGTCGGACGGCGTGGTGTTCACGGTTTTGGCTGTAGACGAAGAGGGCCGTGAACATCCGCTCTTCAGCGAGTTGTGGGCTGAGAGACAGTGGAAAGAGGTATCGGTGAACCTTTCTCGGTTTAGGGGGAGGAAGATTGCTATCAAGTTCATCACGGATGTAGGGCCCAACGACAACTCCAACGCCGACTGGGCGGCCTGGGGCGATCCGAGAATAGTTGCGAAGTCTCCGATTGTAAGCATTGAAATATTGGACTAGTAAAGGAGGAAGAGCCATGGCGCGCTTGGAATCGGGAGACGTTTCGAGACGGGAGTTTCTAAAATTGGTTGGCGCGGGGTCGGCGGGCTTGATCGCCTCGCAGCTTCTGCCGACGGATGCGTTCGCTGACGAACGCCCCAACATTTTGGTGATCGTGGCGGACGATCTGGGCTACGCCGATTTGGGGATCCAGGGATGCAAGGATGTTCCTACTCCGAACATTGATTCCATTGGTAGGAACGGCGTGCGGTTCACGAATGGGTATGTTCCCTGCCCCGTGTGCAG
The DNA here is from genome assembly GCA_029907315.1 of Armatimonadota bacterium. GTDB lineage: Bacteria > Armatimonadota > UBA5829 > UBA5829 > UBA5829 > CALJES01. The sequence continues at coordinate 16,971 of JARYME010000031.1, forward strand.
TCCCACTCGAGCTGGTTTGCAGACGGGCCGATATCAGCAGCGGTTCGGTCACGAGTTCAACCCAGGGAACAATCCGGGTCCGAATTTTGGCCTGCCGCTGACGGAGATCACTATAGCGAATCGGCTCAAGAAGGCAGGTTACGCGACAGGGCTGGTTGGCAAGTGGCACCTCGGTTTTGCGCCGGAGTTTCACCCGTTGAAAAGAGGCTACGACGAGTTCTTCGGATTTCTGGGCGGGGCACACAGTTACTTTTTCAAGGATCCGCAACCGGTCAACAACGCTATATTGAGAGGTACAGAGCCGGTTACCGAAGACACCTATCTCACGGACGCGTTCGCACGGGAGGCGGTTGCTTTCATCAAGAAGCATGCGGGGCATCCGTTCTTCTTGATGCTCTGCTTCAATGCGATTCATACTCCGATGCAGGCTACCGAGAAATATCTGCGGCGCTTCCGACACATCTCCGATCCTAAGCGGCAGACGATGGCAGCTATGCTTTCCGCGATGGATGATGCGGTCGGGGATGTGTTGAATGCTTTGCGTTCAGCCAACATTTACGACAACACGCTTATTTTCTTCATAAGTGACAACGGTGGTCCCACTGCGGCCAACGCATCGCGCAACGATCCGTTGAGTGGATACAAGGGACAGGTGCTTGAAGGTGGGATCAGGGTGCCGTTCCTGATGCAGTGGAGGAAACGGATTCCCGCTGGCAAGACCTATGACTATCCTGTTATCGCGCTCGACATCCATCCCACCTGCGTGGCAGCCGCAGGGATCGATTTGGGTAGGCTGGGCGGCAAACCGCTGGATGGTGTTGACCTACTGCCCTACGTGACTGGCAAAAAGAATGGTCCTCCGCACGAGCACCTTTTCTGGCGCTACGGAACTCAGTCCGCGGTGCGCAGCGGTAGGTGGAAGCTGGTGCGAATGCAAGACGGTACTCGCCTTTTCGATCTCGAGACTGATATAGCTGAGCAGAGGGACCTTTATAAGGAGAGGCCGAGCATAGCCCATGAGCTCGAGCAGGCTTTCGAAAAATGGAACTCACAGCTGATCCAGCCGTTGTGGAGCGGGCGTCCTGCCGCTGGCACGGCACGTGCAGCCAACCGGGTTGCAAGGCGACAGCAAAGGGTGCGTCAAAGATTGTAGCGGACAGGGATTTAGGGCTGTCTGGCTCAGCGTAGTTTCTGGATAGAGCACTGCGTTGGGATTCAGGTAAGGCGCGGGAAGCCGAGGCTGCGAGCTGTCCCGCGCCTATTCATCCTTATTTGGTTTGCTTTTTCAACCTGCCCCGTTCGTCGTAATCGTTGAAGTGGAATATGTACTCCCACCAATTGTTCAAGCGGCCGTCCTTGTTCCATCCGGGCGCATGCGGTAGCCTGTAGAAGAACCACTTGAGATAGTTGCGCTGATAGTCGGGACCGCCCCAGTTCTCGCAGGAGACCAGTGTTTTCTTCCCGGTCAGTTTGGGGTAGTTCAACCAGTCGTCGGCGTCGCTTAGAACCTTTCGAGGATTTGCATAGTCGTAATGGCTTTCACCGTTGGCGGGGACGTGGCAGCTGCCGACACCAGCACTTCCCGACTGCCATACGTTGGAAGCAAAACGAGCCCAGTTGGTGGTAAGCTCTTCAGCGCGCCATCCTCCGTATATGCGTGCCATAGTTGCTTCGGTGCGATGACCCAAATCGTGGATCATTTCAGCTACGCCGCGTTCGTAGTTAAAACCCATAATGACGAAAGCCCGCTTGCAAGGCACTTTATCGTAGACGTCGCCGTTGATGTAGAAGGCGCCGGGTCCCGCCATTGCGCTCTCGCTGTAGCCAAAGTAGGGCGCGCCCATGAACCAAACCTCGTCGATCTCCCCGGAATCTATCCTAGGTAGGATGCCGAAGTCTTTGAACGTTTTGACGTAGTCGGCGGTGTCCGGCTGATGCCATCCGGTGCCGGTGCGATGGCACCGCATGTATTCCTCTGGGGTGTACGTGAAGCCGTCAATCTTGGTATGGAAAGTGTCTATGTCTTTCCATTCGACGATCTTGTAGTTGACGATGCCGTGGCTAGCTTCTTTTATGTCGGCTATATAGCCCTCAGCCAGCTTGCGAGGGTCGTTCCACTTGCAGACCTCGTGCAATCGCTTGCCGCCTTCGCTCGGAATGATCGGGTCGAAATTGAGCACCAGCACTTTAACGACGAAAGGCTTTGCCTGAGCGGCGGATTCCTTCGTGACGGCTCCAGCCGCGGAGGTGGATACCAGCGCGGCAACTGCCGCAGCGGCAGCAAGTAACCTCATAATAAAACCTCCAGTGTTGCAGTATTGCCTTCAGTGTACTTTTGCGTATCGCCGAAAGTCAATTTACGTTTGCGGCATCGACGCTTTTACCCATACGCGCTCATATGTGCGGCAGGTTTTCGAAGTCTGGAATCTCTACGACGAAGATATTGCCATAAGGGCCGATGTCTGCCGTGAATAGCACGTATTGGGGCTTCTTGTGCGGCGAGTCGGGATTTTGCGCCTCGAACCCGAAGTGTACCCATTTGGGCACTAAAGCGGGATGGCAGTGGAGGTTCTGGACGTGGAATGAACACCTGTGTTGCATCAGCAGCCGTCCTTCATAAGCCTCGCCGTTCCACCTCCAAAGCATTAGGTGAGGATCCAGGACTGAACCGTCTCCTACCACAAGGCTTGCGTCGAGGCTATGGAAGTGCGTTGAGTTGCGGGGCAGTATGCAGTCGGCGAAACCGCTGCCCATCGGATCGGCGTGCCCCCAGACGAACCTACCCTGTTTATCTTTACCGTGGTAGCCCACCCGCGAGCCGTCCGCAAACCAGTACTCGTGCCCTATAATCTCGCCCTCCGTTTGTGGTCGGATTTTCCAGACCCTACCCCTAGCTGGGTTTAACCCCCAGATGCGCTGATCGATCATAGCCCAAGGACCTTCATGGCAGAACGTCAGTAGGTTGGGATCGTTGGGTGAAGTGTTGACGTGTCCGATCCAGCAGTCCTCTTCCCAGACGGTCTCGACTTCTCCGCCGTCTGTGGGGATGCGTTTTATTGAGCAGTGAGGTTTTGCCGCGCAATAATCCCGAGAAAATGGCTGGTTCCGCAGCCGGTCAATCCTGAGCCCTTCGGTGATGATGGGATTGACGGCGAAGTATACGTAGGCTCCGTCCGCGCTACAGCTAGGCGTCAGGCATCTTACGCCTTCTGGCATCTCACACAGATTGCGTTCTTCGAGCGTTACGAGGTCGATTGCTCTGAGGTACTTGCCTGTCCAGAAGAACGCCTCGTCGCGAACAGGGTTCACACACGCCGCGAAAGGTTCCACTCCGGGCTCTTCGGGGGAATACTCTGTCAATTGGCGGATTTGAAAGTTCGTGAGGTCTAGTTCGTAGAGGTTTTGTGAGTTGGCGCGGTCGGAGTGGAACAGCATTTTCGTGCCGTGGGCGTAATAAGGGCAGTGGGTAAAGTAGAGGTGGCAGGAATGACACAAGTGATTTGTGAGCTGATAGACGAGTGCGCCTGTAGTCTCATCGCGAAAGCTGCGTAACTCTGCGGGGAATACATCTCCTTTCACAACCTCTGCCTCCTTGCCGGTGTAGTGTGCGTTACGCGGGGCTGCCGGATCTGTTTCAGCCTTCTCCAGAAGCGTTCGCATTGCGAAGATGTAACGGCTCATTATCGCACATGCAGAACTCTCGTGCAACCCGTTTAACTACTAATAGTTTCGTGAAGGCGCTGGTGGAGACGAGACTTCCCAAAACGTGGTGGGGGTTCTGCTGCGTTGTGACACGCGGGGTTTTCTCTGCGCGGGAGTTCGGCTGGGCGATCTACTGGGTGCCGTTCGTAGTTGTCCATCGCCTGACCAGGATTTGGAAGATGAAACAACCTGCGACGAACGCTGAGCCCACGAAAATGAACACCGCCGGGACCCCGAGTGCAGCCGACACCTTGGCTGCGACAAGCGGGGCAAGAAAACCTCCCAACGTCCCTGCTGCTTGTTGAATTGCATAGGCACGGCCTCTAAAGCTTTCTTCGACGCGCGTGATTGTCAACCCTGAGATCGACGGGGCAAGGGCAGAGGTAAAGATGGAGGTCACAAAATAAGCAAGTCCGAACGGCACTATTGACCGCGAAAAGGCGAGCGACAAGGTAAGTAGGCCACCAGCAGCCAATCCCAACGTGATGGATTTTTCATAGCCCCAGCGTTCGCCAAGGCTGGTCCACCATCTTGCTGTCAGAATAAAGGCGATGGCGGGCAGCGAGAAAACGGCTCCGACGACCCAGTCTGGACTGCCGCCGTTGAGGGATTTGAGGTAGAGAGTTAGGTAAGGGCTGATTGCTGAGCCGAACAGCCAGACGAAAGTCACGGCAAACAGCAGGGAAAGCTGAACGGGCGAACGCAGTGCAGTGTGCAGGTCCTGTATGATGCTGGTGGGGTCTCCAGGGTTAACTCGATTGCGCTCTTCCACAAATCGAGCAACGATGAGCGTCGACAGCAGCACTGCTGTCCCAGCAATCTGCATTGCGACTCTGTAACCGAACAGGGAGGATAGGAACCCGCCCAGTGCCGGTCCGGCGATAAGCCCCACGTTGGCAGCGGCCTGCGCTGTCGCGACGTAATGCGGGGCGATCTCTTCCGGAGTGTTGGTGGCAATCAGGGCATACGAGCCCGGTATGAACCCGGTAAGCGCACCGTTAAGGAATCTGAGCAAAGCGAGTTGCCAGGGCGACTTGCACACGCTCATCGCATAGTACACGAATGCAAGGCAAAACCCGGCACGCAGTATCATTGGCTTTCTACCGTATGTGTCGGCAAGCTTGCCCCAGAACGGCTGAAAAACCATACTGCCCAGCGACTGCACAGCGAAGGTAACCCCGACCCAGTAAGGCAGCGCCTTGGATGAGACCCCCATCTGCTTTATGAAAAGCGGAAGAAAGGGTATCACCAAGTACCAGCTCAGCGAAGCGAGGCATACTGTCGTGGACAATATGTAAATGTTCTTGCGGTAGTACGGCATAAGCGAATCCGGCGTGAGCTGGGGATCGAAAAACAGTTTATCACAGTTAGGCGGCGGCTTACCACCAGTGCTGCTGGAGGCGCCGCGCGTGATCAACCAACGTTTGCTATTTCGATCTTGGCAGCTGATCTTACGTGGTCTTCGCTGAGCGCGTAGAGCGCGTTATACAGTTCGACGTGAAAGGTGCCGGGGCGGTCGCCAGACACAGTCGCAGCGAGTTCGCCTGCAATCCCAAAGGCCGTCAGTGCAGCGGCCGATGCTGTGAACGGATCTGGCTCCACGGCGGCGAACGCACCAACGATGGCAGTCGACATACAACCCGTGCCGACAACTTTGCCCAACAGCGGGTGACCATTGGAGATTCGCGCCAACCTGCTGCCGTCGCATACAATGTCTGTTGCACCTGTGACCGCAGCGGTGCATCCGTAGGTCTCAGCCAGGGCTTGAGCAACACGCTCGGGCGAATCAGCGGCGGCGATAGATTCCACGCCGCGTACTTCCGAAGCGATGCCAACCAGCGCCGCCACCTCAGCCAGGTTGCCTCTTACAGATGAAATGCGGAGTTCGGAAAGTAGTCTCCGGCAGGATTCGGTTCTCAGGCGAGTGGCTCCTGCCCCGACAGGATCCAGCACGATCGGTATCCCTTTCTTATTCGCCGCTTTGCCGGCAGCGATCATCGCATCGATCCAATCTGGCGAAAGGGTGCCAATGTTGAGAACAAGGCAGTTGGCGATGCCCACCATTTCCTGGACTTCCTCGGCTGCGTGAGACATTATTGGCAGGGCGCCAATACACAGGATGGCATTCGCAGTTTCATTCATGACGACGAAGTTTGTGATGTTATGTATGAGAGGCTTTCTCTCGCGAATACGTCTTAGGCACTCGATAATACTCTCCAGCAATTCCAACTTGCACCTCCGTGATCAAGGCTCTCGGCAACATCTAGTTATGATAAAATGTCGGACACAGCATAAGCAAGCCGGTGAGGTCGCAAGTGATAGTACAAACTCTAGTTGCAGTAGTCCTTGTCCATCAGCAAATGCCTTTGCCCGTCTACGTATGTCCTTTTGTTGAGAAGGGACCGGTCATAGACGGCAGCCTTGCCGACGAGGCATGGAAAACCGCGCCGCGGGTGGAGTTGGTCGACGCGGTGACAGGCGGCAAATGCACGAAACCGACGACGGCTCGGATGTGCTGGGATGAGAACCGTCTGTATATTGCGTTCGAAAGCGTGGACCCCGATGTGTGGGGCACGATGACGCAACGCGACGATCTCATATACCGCGAAGAGGTGGTGGAGGCGTTTATCGATCCCGAATGCTGTCTGCACCACTATTTCGAATTCAATGTCAGCCCGAGAAATGTTGTCTTCGATGCCTACATCGTCAATCCGGACGGGTTGAATCCAGGGGAGGGGACGAACTTCGGGTGGAACTGCGAAGGTGTTGAGACCGGTGTGACGGTTGACGGCACGTTGGACAATCGCAGCGACGTCGATAAGGGGTGGACGGCAGAAATCGCCATTCCTTTCAAATCGCTGGGCAGAACCACGCCGAAGGCCGGAGAGCGGTGGCGGGTGAACCTTTTCCGAATAGACCTTTCGCCGCCACCGAAGGAGTTTCAAGCTTGGTCTGCGCCGTTATTTGATCCTCCGCGGTTTCACGTTCCAAAGCGGTTCGGCACAGTCTTTTTCTCGAAGAGTTTCTAGCCTAGTAGACGCGGAGGTCAGCATAGCTGCGGATTCTTATCTGTCTTCTATTACCGGGCCAGCCTAACGGAATGCTGCCTTCTACGACACCACAGACGCTCACGAAGGATCCGACCCCAACAGGAATGTTGGTATCTGGGCATTTAACCAGCACTCCGATTCTACCGCTCGGGTCAACCACTCCGCTGCCGTCATCCACCCAGATGGTGTCGTTCAGTTTTGCCGTTATTCGCCCCGCGATTCGTACCAGCAAGCCGATGTTGTTGGTGCCTATCCCGCCGACCACACCTGGAACCAGGGGACCTGCCGAGCCCCCACCTACAGAGGAACATTTCATACAAAGCGGAGCCACGCTTGCGGTCGATCCAGTCTTTGTAACAACCGCCGATGATACCTGTCTTTCTGACGGCAACCCGCTTAGCACCCGAGTCGTCACATTGCCTTCAACCGTGACCACGTCGCCCACAGATAGATTCGCACCGGCCGTCGCGACTCGAATACCGGCTGCTCTATCGAGGTCTTGGACGTAGGTAAAACCCTGCGTCGCAGATGTGTAGGTGATGACCTTGTTGGTCAGCCTGACCCAGGTGTTGTCGCTTAGCTGTTTGGCTTCCAAGCAGGTGAGCTGGTGGGGCTTCGCGCTGACGCACGCCTTTGGCGAATAGTTGGGTACAGAATCGTGTGCGAAGGCTGCGAAATAGTACACTACACCGTTGGTTAATCCGGAAACTACACAAGAACCGGCGGAGCCAGGCTCCCCTGGGTAGTCTCCGATGAGCGTTCCGTCGGTGGGGTTCGCAGGGCAACTTCCCACTTTCATCCGCACGGTGGTTGCTTTGAAGTCCGGATCAGTGGGATTTGTCCAGGTCAGTTTGACAGAGCCATCACCTTCCGCCGCCGCGAATCCTGTGACTGGTTGCGGAGGGATGGTGTCTGGTGCGCTTGTGACATAGTATATTTGCTTCGACTCGTTATCGAGCACTACGTGGAGGTTGCCAAATACATCAGCGGCGATGTCAGGCCAGCCTTGCCATCCTGTATCAGGGGTAACACGTTCAGCCGGCGTCCAAGCGGAACCATTCCATTGTCGGTAACCGATCGATTTACCGCCGCTCCACTGATATACAAGGTGAGCCTTGCCGTTCCATGCGTCCATGTTTGGATAATGTCCGTCGTTCAGGTATGCTAGTGGTGCCCATGTTGTCCCCCCATCGGTAGAATATGTCCATTTGATTACTGCTGAGGATAGCTGGTCGAATGTAACTGCGACGATGCGTGTAGCTGATATCGCGGCGATCTTGCCGTATGCGAAGAAGTTGTCCGTGGTGGTTGTACCTATTACCTTCGTGGGAAGCCAGGTGGAGCCATCAAACTTGCGATAGTAAAATGTGGTTCTTCCCTGCCAGGTTACGTGAACGGTGTTGTCCGGTGCGACGCTCATATCTGGACGGTGATAGTACGCATTATCGCAACGCCCTAGATATGTTTCTCCGGACCAGGAGCCATTCCAGACGCGGTAATATACGTCGTTGTTTTTTGTATAAACCAGATGAATTCGGCCGAGGGAATCCGTGCCTAAGCGAGCATAGTCTTCGTCTATTGTGTCAGTATTTGTGAACTGGGTAATAGTCCATGTTCCGCCAATCTTGACCGCTTCGAACAGATCTGTCTTTCCTCCTGCTCCTGTGCCTGCGTAGAACATGTGAGGTCTTCCTAGGGGGTCCTCAATGATGTCAGGCCTTTCAGACCACGGAACGCTTACTGTTTCCACGGGTCCCCAAACTCCGTTTGGCGAACGTTCTCTGTAGAACAAGCGCCAGTCGGGGAACTTCCGCCGCCAAGTGACAAGTATGCGGCCGTCTGAGGCGCGGGCGATTTTAGGAATGGAGGTTTCTGTGTCCCCCGAGGGCGAAATGACAACGGGCTGAGTCCATGGGAAAGCCGCGGTGGGAATGCACATCAGCCACAACAGACCTGCAAAACTCAACAAGCTTGTGTTTGAGGTGTTCTTCAATCCAGCGCCTCTTTAGTCGAACGTTTTAGTAATTCCACATTATCAACTTAACCCGCAAGTGCGCTGTTGTCAACCCCGTGGTTTTTCCGGATCGGTCGGGTGTGCGAGTTGATATATGCGGAAGACTCGCGTAGAATGAAAGCGGTCCTACAGGACGATCGCGTAGGACGTTTGATAGGAGGAACGCTATGAAACGACTCCTGTTTGTAGTTTTGCTGATTGGTACAGGGGTTCTCAGCGCGGCGGAGATCCCGCCGGTTCAGAAACTGCTTCCTGCTGCCAATGCTGTGAAAGGTTTCAAACTGGTGCCTGGGTCGCTGATTTACGCAAAGGGGGACGATTTGTCCAAGATATACGACGGCGGCTACGAGCTGTATACGAAGAACGGGGTGATTGACGCCGCGAGGCAAATGTACCAGCGCGAGAAGGACTACGTCGAAGTGACAATGCATACGATGAAGTCTGACAAGGCTGCTGCGGATTTTCTCAGTTACTGGCTGAAAGAAAACAAGGTCAAATCTGCAAGCAAGTCCTCTGGGACTACTTTCTTTGTCGTTACAAAACCGAACGTAACTCTTTATTTCGTGAAACGTCGATATTTTGGGACCGTCGCGGCGTTCTACGCTGAGGAGCGCGCGAAAAAAGATGTCGCATCGTTTCGGGATGCTATTTCGAAGCTTATAGTGAGCCGATAGCTTGGTGAGGAAGCTGAAAATGAAACCAGTTAGCAGGCGCGAGTTCTTGGAAGCCGTGGCCGGTCTCGGAGCGGCTTTATTCATCGGCGGTTGCAGCAAAAACGGCCAGGCTGGCCCCAAAGGGTCCGTTCCCAGGATGCCGAAGGTGTCGGTGGACGGGCTATTCGTGGCTTCTGGAAGGGGTCCCGCAAAGAACACGCGGGCTGCCATAGAAGCGATGGGCGGCATGGGCAAGTTTGTAAAGAAGGGCGATTTCGTTGTGATAAAGCCCAACATCGCCTGGAATCGACCACCTGACGCTGCGGCGACTACTAATCCCGAAGTTGTTTCTGAGCTTGTGCGTTTATGCAAGTCTGCAGGGGCAAGCAAAGTATTGGTGTTGGATCACGTCATCGACAGACCTGCTGAGGTGGTGCTCGGGTTTACGGGCATCAAAGACGCTGTGGAAAAAGCAGGCGGCGAGGTGAAGGCTGCCCAACAGGAGTCAGATTACCGAACCATCGAGATTCCGAAGGGCAAGCTGTTGAAGTCGGACACTCTCGTAAGGGATATCCTAGAAGCAGACGTGTTCATAAACGTTCCGATTGCCAAGACTCACTCTGCGACCAGGCTTACCCTGGGACTGAAGAACCTGATGGGCTGCAATTGGGACCGTCAGTCCTGGCATCAGAGTGCGTCTCTTGAGCAGTGCATAGCGGACTACGCCACCGCCGTGCGAGCCGACCTGACAGTCTTGGATGCGACTCGCATTTTGCTGACCAACGGGCCCAAGGGACCGGGGCGCACGAAGGACGTGGACAAGGTGATTGTGGGCACCGATCCTGTTGCGGTCGACGCATACGGCGCAGCTCTCTTCGGCCTCCAGCCCAAAGAAGTTTCTCACATATTGATTGCGGCGCAGATGGGGCTGGGGAGTCTAAACCCATCGGTTGTCAAGACGGTGTAGGGTCGGCGGCTGATGGGTGAGCGCAAGTCCGATTTTTTCTCTATGAGAACGCTGCGCCGGGTTGTGCAGATTTTGTCTCTTGCTGCTTTCGTTTATTTGTTTCTTCTGACGGTTGGGCAGTACGATCCGGCCGCCAAGCGCATTGCCTTACTGTCAAGGGCTCCAGTAGACACCTACTTCCGAATTGACCCGCTGGCGGGGCTGACGGTGATGCTTTCGATCCGGCGAATCGTGCCGGTTATGCTTTTCTATGCCCTGCCGATAGTTATTCTCACTGTTTTTGCGGGGAGATTCCTCTGCGGATGGATATGTCCGCTCGGTGTTTGTTTGGATATCGCCGACAAGATCTTCTTTAGGGGTTCACGTCGGCAGCGCCGAGGAGGTGGTGTCGGTCAGAACCGACTTAGATCACTGAAGTACTATATCCTCATAGCGGTGCTGACTGCTTCACTGCTTGGCGGACAGCTCGTATATTTGCTTGACCCCATCACGCTGATCACCCGCGCGTTTACGTTCGCGCTGTTCCCAATTGCGCAGCTTGGGCTGCGATGGGTTGGCGGACAGGATCTCATCGAGCAGAGATTGGCGTCCGCAGCTGGGAGTCCATTGTTCCCTCGTGACGTGCAGTATTTCTTCCGCCTGAATCTTGTGGCCGCCGCCGTGTTTATCGGTGTAATCGCGCTGAATTCGATCACGCGGCGGTACTGGTGTAGGAATCTGTGTCCTCTGGGAGCATTGCTGGCGGTCTTTTCAAAGGCCTCCGTGGTTAGAAGACAGGTCGGGGGCAAATGCAATAACTGCGCAAAATGCGTTTCAGACTGCAAGATGGGTGCGATATACAACAATCCCAGAGACTACCAAGCAACGGAATGCATATACTGCTACGATTGCACTCGGGTGTGCCCCGTGCTTGCGACTAGAATTGCGCCTGCGCTGCGCAGCGAAGGATACAAATCCAGCCTGGATCTTCGGCGCAGGCACGCCTTGCAGGCGTTCGGAATCGGCGCTGCGTTTGCCGTTCTTGCTCGGACCAACGCTGCGGCAAAAACGAGTCGCACTGGTGGTGTAAAGACATCCAGCGAGTTTCTAATTCGGCCACCGGGGGCTGTGCCTGAGGACGAGTTCGTTAATCGGTGTATACGCTGCAGTGAGTGTATGAAGGTTTGTCCGACGGGCGGGCTCCAGCCGGCGATTACGGAGGCCGGTATCGCGGGGCTTTGGACGCCGGTGCTTGTTCCAAAGCTTGGCGAGTGTACTCAGAACTGTAATCTGTGCTCTCAAGTGTGTTCGTCTCAGGCGATACAACCGTTCGAAATCTCCGAAAAACCTTACATATACATCGGGCGTGCGGTGATCGATAGGTCTCAGTGTATAGCGTGGAATTCGGACCGCAAGTGTTTGGTTTGCGACGAGCACTGTTCATACCACGCCGTTTATTGGAAGGAAGTGGACGGCGTGAAGCGACCGTTTGTTAATGAGTACAGGTGTGTAGGATGCGGCATATGTGAAAACGCTTGTCCTATCCAGCCGCATTCAGCCATTCGAGTCTATTCATTCGGCGACAGGCGAAGCTGGACGCGCGAACAGCAAAAAGCCTTCTACGAGCTGGGAGCCAAGTCTGCGGAGCCTGGGCGTTGAGGGTGTTTGCAAACACAGATGGACTATCTGGCAAAGATGGAGTGCGTAGCGTGAGCAGTTTTTTAGTAACGGGAGGAGCAGGCTTTATCGGGAGTCACGTGGTTGAACTGCTGGTCAGCCAGGGCCACGATGTCAGAGTGTTCGACAACTTCTCAACAGGAAGGCTGGAGAACCTGGAGGCTGTAAGTGATCGGGTGGAGATCATTCGCGGCGATATCAGGGATCTCAGCGCTCTCGAAACCAGTATGCAGGGCATAGACTATGTGTTGCACTTGGCGGCTGAGGTATCGGTGGTTAAGTCGCTCGAAGAGCCTCTTTACGTCAATGAGGTGAATGTGACGGGCACGCTGAACGTTTTGGCGGCTGCCAAAAATAACGCAGTCAAGCGCGTGGTGATGTCGTCGTCGTGCGCAGTTTACGGCGACACAGGTAGAGCCAAGCAAAGCGAGGACACGATCCCGGCTCCGCTTTCGCCTTACGGAGCCTCGAAGATCGCAGGCGAGTATTACATGTCGGTGTTTCACACGGTGTACGGTTTGGAGACGGTGAGGCTTCGTTATTTCAATGTTTTTGGGCCACGACAGAATCCGGCCTCGCAGTACGCCGCCGTCATACCCAAATTTATCGACCGCATCCTCAAGGGGCAAGACATCCATATCTACGGCGACGGGGAGCAGACCCGCGATTTTGTCTATGTTGAGAACGTTGCCCGTGCGAATTACCTGGCCTGTACTGCAGAGGGTGCCGCAGGAAGAGTTTTCAATATAGCAAGTGAGAGGAGCATAAGCGTCAACGAGCTTGCCCAGCGTTTGCTGGGGCTATCCGGCAAGCATGTGCGGATAGTCCACGATCCCCCGATAGTTGGCGAGGTACGGTATTCGCACAGCGACATATCGCGGGCAAGAACAGTACTTGGTTACGAACCATGGGTGGGATTTGAAGAAGGTCTAGAGCGCACCTATCGGTACTTCGCAGCCGAGGCCCGGTCGGTTTGATACGCGGAGCGTAGGTCCGTGTCGCTCCACGTTGTTCGCGTTAAGCCTTCGGGTTTGTCGGTTGCGAGAAGTTGATTACGCAACTTGGTTTGCAGGTTTTTCGAGCAGAGAGGAAGGAGGAAAAATGGCAAACCAAGTTGCGAAGTGTCACGTAAGTTTCCTTGCGAATTGTCCCACTCTCTCAACCGCATTAAAGCTGTTTGTGGCACACTGCCACGCTTCGAACCTTTCCCCAAACACAACTGCCTACTACGAGGCTAGACTCAAGCGATTTGCCGAATTCGTTGGCAACACCGAACTGAACAATGTTTCGTCTGTCCACGTACGCGAGTTTCTCTCTTGGGAGCGTGAGACTAACAGTCAAACCATAGCGGCACATTCGCATTG
>JARYME010000032.1 GCA_029907315.1 Armatimonadota bacterium
GTGACCAAAGAAATGTTTACGTACCTTCGCGAGGGAGAGCACCGAGATAATGACCCACGCTGACTACATGAAGAAGGCCCTGCAGCTGGCTGCTCGCGGACGAACCAGCCCCAATCCAATGGTCGGGGCTATTATTGTCAAAGACGGCGAGATAGTCGGACAAGGATACCACCGTCGTGCAGGCGAGCCGCACGCGGAGGTCTTAGCTTTGAGGCAGGCAGGTGAAAGAGCGCGCGGAGGAATTCTTTATGTTACGCTTGAACCTTGTTGTCATTATGGGCGTACGCCTCCTTGTACAAAAGCCCTTATAAAGGCAGGCATCTCTGAGGTCTACGCTGCGATGGCTGACCCCGATCCCCATGTTGCGGGTAAGGGCTTCTCGGAGCTTGTCGAAGCGGGAATCCGTGTTCACTATCCGTTGCTTGAGGAAGAGGCGCGGCAGCTGAATGAGGCGTATATCAAGCATCGTACCACGGGACTTCCTCTTGTTACTCTGAAATCGGCTTTGAGCTTGGACGGCCGGATTGCCACGCATACCGGTGAGTCTAAGTGGTTGACAAGCGAGCGCAGCCGAGGGTTCGCGCACAGGGTCCGCAGCCGCGTCGATGCCATAGTTGTCGGTGCTCGAACGGTACGTGCCGATAACCCCAGACTCACCGCCCGTGTTGGAAGGAAGGTTTTCTACCCCAGACGAGTCGTAGTGACCAAGAGTGGCAATTTGCCGAGGGACCTTGCAGTTTTCACCGAGCCCGGCGAGTGTATTGTGGCTTGTCCACAGGAGTTTACTCAGGAGGCACGAGAGTTCTGGGCAACTGCTGGGGCTCGGGTGCTGGCGCTTCCAAGTGTAGGTGGTCGAGTGTCGATGGCGGCACTCATGCGAGAGCTTGCCGCAATGGGATGCCTTTCGGTCTTGATAGAGGGTGGGGGTGAGACCGCGGCTGCCGCTTTGGAAGAACGTATTGTCGACAAGGTATTGTTCTTCTACGCGCCCAAGATTATCGGCGGCAGAGGTGCTGTTCCCGCAGTTGGCGGCGTTGGTGCGGCGAGAATAGATTGCGCGCCGAGCTTGCAAGACCTGCGCATCCGCCGAATTGACAACGACATCCTGGTAGAGGGTCGCGTAGTGTATCCTGAGAGTGATTAGAACAAGATGTTTACCGGGCTTATAGAAGAAATAGGCGTTGTGGAGGCACTGCAGCTGGGAGCAGTTGCTCATCTGAGGGTGCGTTCGGAGCACGTGGCTTCCAAGGTAAACATCGGAGACAGCGTGTCGGTCAGCGGCGTGTGCCTGACGGTGACTTCCGTCGGCAGCTTGCGTATTTCATTCGATGCCGTCCAAGAAACCTTGGCGCGGAGCACCCTCTGCGAGCTCAGGCCGGGCGACGAGGTGAACTTGGAAACAAGCCTGCGCGCGGGTGGGCAGATAGGCGGCCATTTTGTAATGGGTCATGTGGACGGCGTCGGAACCGTGCAGTCTGTAAAGCGTATAGCGGACTCAGCTGAGCTCTTCATCGAAGCTCCGGACAGTGTGCTACGGTACGTCGTGGAAAAGGGCTCTATCGCCGTAGATGGGGTGAGCCTAACAATCGTCTCGGTTGACGATGCGGGGTTTTCTGTAGCTGTTATACCGCACACGTTGAAAGCCACAACTCTTGGCAAGAAACGCGTCGGCGACCGCGTTAATCTCGAAGCGGATATAATCGGCAAGTACGTTGAGAAATTCCTGAACCGTATGGAGACGAAGCCGGATATCACGGCGGAATACTTGCGCAAGGCGGGATTCCTGTGAGGATGGTAGGATGTGGGTATTCAACTCGCTAATCATACATCGGATTGCACTGAGTGCTGCAATTATAATCACGACTATGGGGGTTGTAGAAGTGACTGCTGCAAGCGACAAACTCGACATTAGGCCTTTTGCTCTTCCGAACACTCCTGCGAACGAGGTGCGATTCGAGGATCCGCGTGAGATAGAGCGCGTGGTGGTAACGTTTGCTCAAGCTGTGCCCGAGAACGTCGGTCTTTCGTATCTGCGAAAACTGTGGCCCGAAGTGAGAATAGAAACCAGAGATCCTTATTTCAGGGTGCAAAGTATGGGCTGGTGGCCCATAGATGATTGGTTCAACTCCAAATGGCATACCGCAGCCGTCGATACGCGCCGGGTGGACGATAAGACTGTCGAGATAACGTTCAAGAATCTCAAAGCTGAGTTTCCTGACTTGGACTATGACGTTACCTTCCGGAGGACCTTGGGAATCAAGGTGGATTGTCCCGATCCTACAGCTGTTCAGAAAATCGAAATCTACACACGTTCCCTGCCTGTTTACAGTTCGATTAGGGTTACACTGGACGCAGGCCAGCCGACCTCGGCTGAGAAGCTCCAACTTTCCGCATACAACGCTGAGATTCTCAGTGTCAAGGCTGAATCCGGTGTGGACGTAGAAGGCTGTACCGTCAGGCCACGGTCAGGTGAACACAAGTCATTCATCGTTGAGTTGAAGCACCTGAAGCCGACGCATTTGTATTCGTACGATGATGGACATGTTAGCTTCTCCTCCGAGAACGATATGTTCACTATATCCCTCGAGTCATTAGCACAGGAAGGTCCTATATGGTTCGAGGATTGGGGCGTTTACATTACTCGAGCTGACGATGCAACGAGGTTCGATTACTACAAAAGGGAAGCCCAGAAAAAGCTCCGCTACAATCAAATGATTGTTCAAAAAGATCGCGAGCAAGCGCTTGGAGGAGCGATGAACGGCCAGCCCAGGCCGCACGCTGTTGCCTACAGCGTGGGCTGCAAAAACGCTTGGCAGAGGTTCTGGATCGAACCCAACGGCGACATTGTGCTGACGCGGAACCACGACCCCGCTGTTCTCAAAGGCAAGGATGCGGGCAGATATAAGACAGACGGCCACGGCCGGTTCTTCTTTGGATTAGAAAAATGGATTTCGACCGGCAGGTTTCCCGACCCCGCGCCTGTACTCGTTTACAACATCCATAAGATGCGAGACGATCTTGCGCTTGAGCAGAAAATCCTTGCAGTGCCACTTTTCAAGAAGGTAAGTGAGCAGCTTGTGGGCGATGACCCGATAGTAGGGTTAGTGCGCTTCAGGTTCACAAACTTGGGGGCGGATTCGGTCGTTGCCGAATTGCCCCTCAGTTACTCCAACAATTCGCGACGTTCGCGCAACCGCTTGTCGGGGCGCGGTGGCCAAACAGATGACTTGGTTCCGATGGATCCGCGTGACAAGTTGAGTTTTACGGTGTCCGAGAACGGTGAGGTTAAGGTATTCAGCGAGTGGCATGGCGAGCAAGTGCTTAGATGTGTAGTTCGGGGTGAGATGGCACCGGTCCGCTCAAGCGAAGGTATGGTGTTTTGTCGTGAGCTGAAGCCTGGCCACTCCTGCGAGTTGATACTCAAGATCCCGTATATGGCTCTCGAAAACCCCGAAGAGCTGGATGCGCTGGCGAAGCTCGACTTTGAGACTGCTTACAAAGAAGTGGCGGCATATTGGCGCACGGAATGCAACAAGGGTGCCCAGTTGCATACTCCCGAGCCGAATTTGGATGCCCTCTACAAGTCTCACCTAGCGCATGTCCATGTGACCGACTTCCGCATGCCTGCCGAACCTGAGCTCATAAACACGTCTGTGGGTACCTCGACGTACGGCAACTTCAGCAACGAGTCGTGTATGATCATACAAGAGCTTGAGGAGCGAGGACTCCACGAAGAAGCTCGTGCCCGGTTGGCTACTTGGCTTCGGTATCAAGGCACGAAAGCGCTACTCGGCAACTTCACAGACCACGACGGTGTCTTCTACGGCTGCGGTGGTTTTGAGGGCGGCGACTCGTATGACCAGCATCACGGCTGGGTGCTATGGGCGCTGGCTGAGCACTACTTCATGACCGGTGACGCTGATTGGTACAGAAGCATCGCGGACAAGGTTCTCAAAGGAATAGATTGGGTGGCTCGGCAGCGGAGACAGACCATGGGCGAGTTGCCTCACTCACGTGGATGGGAGCGCGGGTGGTTGGCTGCTGGTGGCCTGGAAGACGTAGACGACTTCTTCTATTGGCTGTCAACGAACGCGCTTACGTGGCGCGGCGTTGAGGCAACGGCGCGTGCATTGGAAGCAATAAACCATCCCGAGGCTGCACGAGTACGGGCTGAGGCAGACGACTATAGGAACTGCCTAATCCGCGGCTTTGAAATAAGCCGACAGCACGCACCCCTTGTCAGGCTTCGGGACGGCCGCTGGGTGCCAACTTATCCGAGCCGGTTGTATCGCCGAGGCAGGGACGTTGGATGGATAAGGGAGGTTTTGGAAGGCTCAGTTTATTTGCTGATATCGGGCTTGTACGACGTTCACAGCAAGCAGGCGCAATGGATACTTGACGACTATCAGGACAATAGATACATAAGCCCTCTTTACGGATATCCGTTCCCAGATGTGGAGGCCACGTGGTGGGATTACGGCGGCTTCTCCAACCAGCCAACGCTTCTCGCTGGGCTGTTGCCTCACATTGAACGCGATGAGCCGGAAATTTACATCTGGATGTTCTTCAACGCGTGGGCTGCGTGCTACCGCGAGGAGATCAATGCAATGGTCGAGCATCCATCACCTTACTTAGGTTGGTCCAACACTGCCCATTTCAAAACAAGCGACCAGTCCAACGCCGTCAAATGGCTGCGCTATATGTTTGTCTACGTTACGCAAGACGGCGTCCTGCACTTCGGCAGAGCGCTTCCGCGGGCATGGTTTACAGACGGTCAAGATATATATGCCTATGACGTTGCTACCAGGTTTGGCAAGGTTGGTGTGAGGTATAAGTCGGCAGCCTCTGAGGGAAGAATAACAGCAGAGGTCGATTTGGCGCTTAGGAATTCTCCGAAGCAGGTGCTTGTGAGAATCCGGCATCCAGAGAAGGCTGCGATAAAGTCGGTTACTGTGAACGGTCGAAGCTGGGACAAGTTCGACCCCGTCAAGGGGGATGTCGACGTTACGGGACTTACTGGCAAACTGACTGTCGAGGCGCAGTACTGAAGACATGTGTCGCAACATTGCGGGATTTGGCCTGTGGTGGCGGAGGATCTGAATCGAGTCCGGCCGATGTGCATAAAAAGCTTCGCGTTCACCTGGCTCGCGGTCATAGGTCTGCTGCGTCGGTTTTGATGCTTGGAAAGTAAGGGCGTGCCCGCGCAACTGTTTCGGGTAGCTTTGCGTATTCCTAGTAGAGTGGAAATGACACTAGACAAAGACGTGTTTGCATCGATTCCTGAGGCGCTGGAGGAACTCCGCGCTGGCAGAATGCTGATCGTGGTTGACGACGAAGACCGCGAAAACGAGGGCGACTTCGTCATGGCCGCAGAGAAAGTCACACCGGAAGCGGTCAATTTCATGGCGAAGTACGGCCGCGGACTTATCTGCGTGCCTACTACTGCTCAGCGGCTTGAAGAGTTGGGACTCCCTTTGATGGTGGAGCGAAATACCGCGAAGCTCGGTACCGCATTCACTGTCAGCGTGGATGCAGTCCACGGTACCACAACAGGGATATCCGCCCATGATAGGGCTGTTACCATTAGGGCTTTAGCTGATCCCAACACCCGACCTGAGGATCTTGCTCGCCCAGGTCATATTCATCCGCTTAGGGCTGAAGAGGGCGGAGTTTTGGTTCGAGCAGGTCATACTGAGGCAGTGGTGGATCTGGTAAAGCTGGCGGGCTTGGGCTGCACAGGCGTTCTGTGCGAGATACTTAGCGACGACGGGTCTATGGCGCGCCTGCCGGAGCTCATCGAAATGGCGCGCAAGTGGAATCTGAAAATTGTTACCATCGCTGATCTTATCAAGTATCGCCGCACCAACGAAAGGCTGGTGTTCAGATTTGCCACCTGCCGTATACCCACCGTCTACGGCGAATTCGTCGCTCACGGGTATCAGTCCACGGTTGAAGCCAGTCCTTACATTGCACTTGTGATGGGAGATGTATCCACCGGGGAGCCGACTCTTGTCCGGATCCACTCTGGCTGCTTTACTGGTGATGTTTTGGGTTCCCTCAGGTGCGACTGCGGCCAACAGCTTCATGAAGCGATGCGCATGATAGCCGAGGAAGGCAAGGGCGTTATCGTGTATATATACCACCAAGAAGGCCGCGGTATCGGCTTAGTCAACAAACTCAAGGCGTATGTGCTTCAAGATCACGGAGCGGATACCGTCGAAGCCAACCGCCTTCTCGGCTTTCCAGATGATATGAGGGATTACAGCCTGGGAGCACAGGTGCTCGTCGATCTTGGACTGAAAAAGATACGACTGATGACGAATAACCCTGCGAAATACGCTGCTCTGCAAGGATTCGACTTGGAAATCGTGGAGCGCGTGCCTCTAGTTTGTAAGCCACATCCAGAAAACGTAAAATACCTGAAGACCAAGTCGGAAAAGATGGGACATTTGATAGACGAGGTGCTCCTCAACCGGCCTGATGGCGAACCAGGCGGTGCGGAACGTGCTGACTCGCATCCGAAATCCGACACTCATACCGACGACTCCAGTGCGTGATGAGCAAGCAAGAAGAGGAGACGTGAAAGATGCCTAAGACGTATGAAGGTCAACTGACAGCTCTCGATCTCAAGTTCGGTATAGTAGCAAGCCGATTTAATGAGTTTATTACCCAGAAGCTTCTGGACGGTGCTTTGGACGCTCTCAGGCGTCACGGGGCTTCTGAAGAAGCTGTGGAAGTTGCTTGGGTGCCGGGATCATTCGAGATACCTCTCGTCGCCAAAAAGATGGCAGAGTCGGGTAGATATGATGCGGTTATATGTGTCGGCGCCGTGATTCGCGGTTCCACACCGCACTTCGAGTACATAGCCGCTGAGGTAACAAAAGGTATAGCTCAGGCGTCTTTGACCACTGGAGTTCCCGTTATCTATGGAGTCATAACCACCGACACGCTGGAGCAGGCGATTGAACGCGCGGGTACCAAGGCGGGCAACAAGGGGTTTGCTGCAGGCGAGTCTGCAATAGAAATGGCGAACTTGATGAGGTGTTTGGGCTCATGAAAAAGTTCATATCCTATTTCGCGGTCTTTTGCATCGGTTTCATAGTTTGCGCCTGGGTGATTTTGACTTTCTACGGGCCGCCGAATCGCTTTGCTGGCATATCTGAAACTCACGCGCCGAGGCCGTCGGTAAGCTTTGTCAAACCAGGCCCGAACGTTGTCAGGGACGCAGCCAAAAAGGTCAGTGAATATGTGGTCAACATCGATACAGTGGGCCGTCCTATCACAGTGAACCCGTTTGGGGATCTGCCGGACTTTTTCGGATTTCGCTTCGGTCCGGAAGAGATAATCCCGCGTGGACAAGCTTCGGGTGTAATCTTTACTCCTGATGGATATATTCTTACCAACAATCACGTAGTTGAAGACGCACAGAAGCTCGTGGTCACTTTAGAAAACGGCAAACAGTATAATGCCAGACTCATCGGACGAGATCCGGTTACCGATCTGGCTGTCATCAAGATAGATGCTAAGAATTTGAAATACGCAACGTTTGGAGACTCCAGTTCATTGCAGGTCGGCGACTGGGTCATAGCGGTCGGCAGCGCATTGGGTTTCAAAGGAACTGTGACGGTCGGCGTGGTTAGTGCAATAAGACGCGCGGAGGACATCGGCAACAAACTGCCGGTCGAGGGGATTATTCAGACCGACGCCGCCATAAACCGCGGCAACTCTGGTGGCGCACTGGCTGACTTGAACGGCAATCTCGTCGGTATCAATACAGCCATCGCAACTCCTTCCGGAGGTAACGTTGGCATTGGCTTTGCCATACCGAGCAATGTAGCAAAGAAGGTCGCCGAGCAGCTGGTCAAGCATGGAAGGGTTCAGAGACCCTATGTGAAGCAGCAGCCAAGCAAGGAAAAACCCAGGGCTTGGATCGGTATTGCTTACAGCGGCTACACGGCTGATGTGCGTGCTCGCTTGGAGGCGCTCGGTGTTCGAAACTTACCGAAGGAGGAAGGAGTAATCATTCACGAGGTTGTTGCCAACAGTCCAGCAGCGAGAGCCGGACTGGAGCCAGAGGATATCATTTTGAAGATAAACGGTAAGCCTTTGTCCGGTAGCTTGCGTCCTGAGCCGGGCAAAGTCACTTTGGCTGACGAAATCAGAAAGGCAAAACCAGGCGACAGGATTACGTTGGAGGTTTGGCACGCGAGAACCGGAAAGCGCGGTATCGTGGCGGTCCGTCCAGTCGCGCCCCCACCGGATTTTCCGTAGTAGTCGGTCGATTTCCTGTCGGAGTTGGTGAACGATGAAAATAGGTGTTGTGAGCGACACACATGGTAACATCGACGCTTGGAACAAAGCTTACCGCCAGCTCGAAGGCGCAGATCTCATCCTACACGCTGGAGATGTACTGTATCATCCTCCTAGGTTGGGCTGGATACAGGGCTACGACATCCCGGCGTTGGTTGACGCCCTGAATAATTGCAAGACGCCGCTGGTAATAGTTCGCGGCAACTGCGACGCGCAGGTGTACGAAGAACTTCTGAAAATACCAGTGCAGTCGGATTACGCCGTAGTGCAGTTCGGCGCGATTCGAATTGTTATCAGCCACGGCCATTTGTTCACCAAGCAGGGTATGGCGGATATGGCGCGCCGATATGGTGCAAACTGCTTTGTGTTCGGCCACACCCACATTCCCGAAATCGAAACGGTTGACCAGGTTCTGTTGATAAATCCAGGTAGCCCTTCGATTCCCAAACTGGAAATAGAAGGAAGACCAATTCCGACGGTAGGTCTAATAACGGACGCGACAGTGCACATAATCAATATAGATGACGGCTCACTGTTGAAAGAGGCAAAAGTTCCCCAGTAAAGCCATTGACAACAGGCCGGGGGTTGGATATACTCAGAATACCAGAAGCTTGGTTTGATCAACCAGGCCGATACTAAGGGGGTGGATTCAAAGTGTGGGCTAATCGGTCGGGGTTTGGAAAGGGTTTCACACTTATCGAGCTGCTGGTTGTGATTGCCATCATTGCAATCCTCGCGGCAATTCTTTTCCCCGTGTTCATCAATGCGAAGGCAGCATCACAGTCTGCAAAGTGCTCGTCGAACTTGCGGCAGATAGGAGTTGCTTTCCGCGCTTACCTGGATGATTGGAACTTGATAGCACCTCCGCCGGCGGATGGCTACATTGTTTGGAAAACCCCGGGTGCCGGCAGTGCCTATGTAGCCAACGCGATTGGCTGGACGGAGAGGCTTTGGGCGTATCACCACAAGGTTCAGATCTACAAGTGCCCTGCGCGCCGCGTCAACTTCGGCTACAGCTACAACGGCAACTTGGGTTTGGATGCGCAGAGAAGGCTAGCGTCTGCCAGCCCGAAGCGCCCAGCAAAGCTCATAGTAGTATTCGATTCTCCTGGTAGCGGCAGCGGCTTTATCAATCCCAACGGCCCAAATGATTTTTCCACCGGCAACGCCGACCAAACTAACGAAGGCCAGACGAGTCCCAGAATCATAGACCACGACGACAGCTTCGAGAGCTACCAGTGGCTCGTTCCAAAGCCGAGTGGCATTGGGTCGGGTGCGAAGGACCAGCTACACAGCCAGTTCTTCCTTCCCGGACCGCACGGTGGTAAGCTCAATGTCTTAATGTGGGACGGCCACGTCCAGAGCATTGGAAGCTGGGTTGCCGGCGCGATGTATCTCGACCCGCTCATGAGGTAGGCTCGACACAGCAAGTGCTGCGGCTACTTCTGGCTCCGTGCTTCTTTGGAAGGCCGGTATCAACACAATACATTAACTTACCGGACCTAGCCTCGGATGGCTCTCCTCTTAAGTGAGCGCAAACACCAAGCACGGTCATCTGTCGTTGTGGTGTTGTCCCGAGACCCTGTTTTAGGTCACCCCACGGTGGAAAACTGCGCAGCTTAGGAGTGCGCACCGATTTTCGGAGCAACGCGAACGGTAGGAAAGGAAGCTGCCCCAGCGGTATTACGGATTTAGGATTGCCCCCACGCATTTTTGCCGCGGATTTTCAAATCAAGTGCTTAGCATAGTGAAGGAATAATAGGCACTAATGCGTATTAATAAGGTATGAAACCTGCTGCAATTCTTCTCCTATTGGTGTTGTCGATGTCGGATTGCCAAGCTAAGAACGTACTCGTTAACCACGGTTTTGAAGACGAAGTACTGCCTACACGGATGCCTTACGGCTGGCGTCTTTGGGAGCGCGACAGCGGAAGCGTGAAGTGTTGGGTCGACAAAAGCGTTCGGCATTCGGGGCGCGCCGCATTTGCAATGGAAGCCGAGCACGATGCGTCAGCCGTTCTGGTTTCGCAGTTGATTCCGGTTGCGCAAGGCGAAACTGTGCGGGTTAGCGGTTGGGTTCTAGCCGAAAGCCTTGACTCTGCAACCGGTTCTGGATCTGCGGCTTTTACGCTTGCCTTCATCGACCGAAGCGGCAAATTCGTCAAGCTGAACCGATATGGCAGACGGATACAGACTGGGGAATGGATTGAGCTGCGCGGGGAAGCCTCGGTGCCTGAAGGAATATCCTCTGTGTGCCTCGAGATCGGTCTTACAAACGCTAGAGGAAAGGTTTGGTTTGATGACCTAAGTGTTGTTCCCAGCGAGTCTTACGCATGCAGACCTGCCAGGGGAGAAGCCGCTATACCCTCGCCTCCGGGGGTATGGAATCTGGAAATTATTAACCGAGAGTTGTCTACACGCCGGGTCGAAGTTACTGTTGAGTGTTCCGGTCAAGCGTGTGGGTTTGCCCAGGTAGAGCTCGTAGGTTCTCTCGAGCAGCAGGTACATGTTCCTCTGAGGAACAACATCAAATCTGGGGAGCACTTAGTGGTAATGCGACTTACCGACTCGGCAACTGGGGATGTGCTGGCGGTGAATAACCTCCGAGCGAAAGTTCTCCCACCGGTGGAACTGGAGCCGTTAGTTCCGACACACTGGTGCATTGAAGATGGCACGCCCTCGTTAGAGGCGCGGCTATGGATTAATAAGCGTGAAGGGGCGCGCTCGGCTGAGCTGATTGTCAAACGGCAGGACGGAGAGATCGTTGCGAAGAGGGTCCTTCATGATTTGACGTTTGGATACCGCGACACGTCACTCGTATTCGAGGGTGCAGGCGTGGGCGACTACGAAGTGGTCGCAGTGGTAACGCTTTTGGACGGAACCACTTGCTCCGCTTCTCAGCCTTGGCACATCATAAACCGCGCTCAAGCTAAGGTGGTCTTCGACGAGGCGGGTTATCCCATTGCTGGAGGTAAAAGGATATTCCCCCTGGGCACGTTTAACAGCGGGCAGTACGAACTTATGAAGAAGACCGGTTTTACTGTGACCCACGCGTGGAACCGCTTGAAACTGCCCCAGGAAGGCGAGCGAGTTGACAATCAGGCAGCGAAAGACTTTCTGGACGAAACGCTGAGCGCAGGTATGATGGCAATAGGATTCTTGCACGTTGCGTATTTGGAACGCGACGAATGGGCGGAACTGGTTCGCAGAATAAGAATGTTTCGAAACCATCCGGCGCTTCTCGCTTGGGACGAAGAAGAAGGCGTTGCCAGAGGCGAAGTGCCGCTCTCCAAGCTGCAAAAACTGGCTGAGATTGTCAAACGAGAGGATCCGAATCACCCGTTTGTGCTGGCGGATTCTTATGACGTTATACACAAAGTGGACCGACAGCACTTATTCCCGGAAGAGCTCATGGATGCCGGAATGTGGTGGTTTTATCCGATCCCGCTGGGGCCGAGCAGTGAGGATGGGGTGTTGGAGGGGCGGGATTTTTCCGAGGAGGGAGTGATTCCCGTCCCTGCGTTTCTTAAAGCCACAGCGAAACCGGTCTGGGTGGGACTTCAGGCGTATAAGCAGTCGCGAGAGGGTGCTCGTCTTCCTACGCCGGCTGAGTTTAGGTGCATGGCTTATCTCGCGGTCGTACACGGTGCCAAAGGGCTGCTTTACTATATGGGCGGCAGCGCTTATAGAATGGAGGAAGAACAAGATCCCGGAAGGCCGTGGGGCTACCTGCACGAGCTGGTTCCCGAACTGCACTCGATGATTCCTGTTTTCACGGCTCCGGATGCGTCCGACGAAGTCATAGTTAAGCAGGCTTACAGCTCGAAAGGAAACGGCCAGTTACGAATAGATCACAAACTAAAGCTGGCGGACGGCATATACACGCTTATCGCCGTCAACAGGTCCGACAAACCGGCCGATGTCGAGTTCTGCGCTCAGTGTTTCGGGTCGGCTGTTGTGTCGGTGCTATTCGAAAACCGAACCTTGAAAGCGAGTGCCGGGGTGTTGTTGGATCACTTTGACGGCTATGCGGTCCATATCTACCAATGGTCGCTGGCTCAAGCAAAGTAAATGCTTGTAAGGATAGGATACTCTCATAGGCTACTCAACAGGATATTGGTGGGTTTTGCCCCTTGACAAAGCCTTTACTGTAGCACATAATGCGCATTAGTAAAGCGCTTGTGCCAAGCTGTTGGCGGATGGAAAGGAGAGAGGAACGATGGAAAAGATTTCAGTACCGGCCATCTTGCTTTTGCTGGGGCTGCTGTCGTGTCCTGCGGCTGGCTATGTCTATGTTGCGTCCGACTTCAACGCATTGCCTGTCGGTTCGGTGCCGCAAACGTGGACAGTTCTGTATACGAGCGGCTCCGTACGCACGTGTGCGGTTGTCGATGCAGCGACTGAGCTGCCGGATTCCCCACCGGACATCAAAAAATGTGTCAAACTCTACGACGCTAATGGCGACACCTCAAACATCCATTTCCGGCACTGGATACCGAGGACCAGTGAAGGCACGACAGTGATTCAGTTCGATGTCAGGTTTTCTCAGATTACGGCGAACTTCGCCGTGCGCGTAACAAATGGGGATACGTTCACTACTGTGGCAAATTCTGCTTGCCAGCTTCAGTTCGAGGGCAGCGTGGCTTGGGCGTCAGGTGCTAGCGGCCCGGGATGCATTTCGTACCTGAAGACGCATACTGCCTCACTTTTGGCTTACAGCGGCGTCGTATACGAACCGAACAAGTGGTACACCTGTCGAATTGAATTGACCTATGACGCTCTGCCTGAGAATCGCAGAATGACCTGCTATTTCGGCGAAAAGAATGGCACACTTAACAAAATATTGGATGCTGTGTATTGGACCTATAAGAACGGGGCGTTCCCGACCGGAATGGTCGACAACCTTCAGCAAGTCGGCTTTATGACTTCCAATAAGAGCGAGGGAGACCAGACGGTATACCTGGACAACATCTTGATCGAGGGACCCGTAGCGCCTTTGGATTATGCGACTGTTGGACAAGCGCGGTTGGCGCCCAAAGGAACACTGCTTCGCGTTACCGACAAGATCGTCACTGCTGGGACAGATGCGTTTGGGCAGATTTTCTACATTCAGGACAATATCTCAGGAGGCGCGGGTATACGAGTACGGACTGATCAGACAGTTCAAGAAGGCGACGTGGTTGACGTTTGGGGCTCGATTGCGCAAGCATCGGAAGGGGGAAGCTCCACGAACCACAACTGCGAGCGCGAGATAGTAGCCAACTCTGTGGTTGTGAAGTCCCAAGGAAATCCGGTGCCGCGGCCAGTTTGGATGCCCTGTAAGAACCTAGGAGGAGGATGGTTTGGTCCCGACGAGGTCGCCGGTGGTGTTACTGAGCCCGTGCTCAAAGGAGTATACCCCTTCAACACATGGGGGGACACCGCTTTTGATCCGCTGACAAACTCGTTTTGTCCGTTATTCAACGTTGGGACTCTTGTGACCATTGTCGGAAGAGTGACCCAGTGGTGTGGGGACTACCCGAGCTACTACAAGAGCAACGATTATTACGTGTGGGACGGGTCGGACTTGGCTGAGACGTCGCGGCAACTGATCAAGTATTCTGATTATGACGGCTGGCACGTCGTGGACAACTCACAAGTTCCGCCGGTGACAGTCATAGATGAAAGCAATCACCCATCCGGGGTTCGCGTGAGGATTCCGAGCTGGTTGTTCCCGCAGTTGCCGAAGTTGAATGTTGGCGATGTGGTTGCGGTTACGGGTATATCCGGCGCCATTTCCAACAGCGAAATAGTTTCTCAGCAGAAGATCCGCAACATACGGGTCCTGCGTGTTCGAAAGGCGAGCGACGTAGTAGTAATTCAGCGGGTGTCGGAGGAATAACCGGTGCTTTGCTCCGAACGGTCTTTGTGCTGCGTCGCGCTTACGGCGAAATTGATGCGGCGCTTCCGGTCGACCTACCATATTGCCACAAGCTAAGGGAGGCTACTGATGCGAGGGCTGCATGCTCAGTTGGTCGGACTCACCGTATTGCTCTTGGGAGGGCTCGGCAGCCTTAGAGTTTGCTGTGCACCGCGAGTTGTCACGATAGATGACCACCTGCGGCTGATTGTGGACGGACGGCCGATCTTCCCAATAGTTCTGTCGCCGGGACCGCCGCTAAGGGCTAAGGCGCCGAACGGCAGAGATGCGTTGGACGAGGTAAAGACTGCCGGGGTGAACATGGTTCGGCTTGGTTTGTTCAACGGCGAGTTCTGGAATCCGCGCACCGAACAGCTGCTTCAACATTATTTAGATTGGGCCCACGAACACGACATCCTGGCAGCAGTCAACTTGGAAAAGCTGAGTGTTATACGTGATCGGCAGGATTCAAACGCCAAGCATCTCCGATCGTTCTTAGAACGGTTTTCCAACCATCCGGCGGTAGCAGTGTGGAAGACAATGGACGAGCCGCAGTGGGGCAAGGTTCCGGTGAGCTGTGTTGCGAATGCCTACAGCTTGATCAAGGAATGGGATCCAAATCATCCTTGTTGGATGAACCATGCTCCTCGCGGGACCATCGAAGAGATTGCGGAATACACAAAATATTGCGATATCACTGGTGTCGATATATACCCGGTTTCCGTACCGATGGGCAAACATAGTCATCTGCCGAATAAGAACATCAGTGTGGTGGGCGACTACGTCAAGTGGATTTCGAAGACGGTTGAAGGCAAGAAACCGATCTGGATGGTGCTGCAAATCAGTTTCAGCGGTGCCGTGCCGCCGAGGCCTGTTGTGTTTCCGACTCTGCAGCAGGAGCGATACATGGTCTATCAAGCGATAATCACGGGAGCTAAGGGTTTGCTGTTCTTTGGCGGTACCAACGTGCTGCAGGGTCGAGACAAAGAACTGGGATGGAACTGGACTTTCTGGGAAACGGTGCTGAAACCTGTGCTTTCGGAGATAACGTGTCCGGAAATGCGGCAGGTGCTTCTGGAGCCGGATGCGAAAGGCGACATTCGCGCGAGCGGCGCTGATGATATAGAGTTCACCGCAAAGCGAGTAGGTAGTACGCTCTACCTGCTGGCTGCCAAGAGGGAGAAGCCGAGCGCGGTGGTCAGTTTTACCGGTCTGCCGTCCGGTACAAAGCGGGCGGAGGTTATGTTCGAAAACCGATCGATACCCGTGTCGGATGGTTCGTTCGCTGATAGTTTTGAGCCGAACGCAGTGCATGTTTACCGTATTCCTCTTGAATAGAGCGGGTCGGCTATTCTTCTGCTGAGTCTTTACATTGTTGGAAGGCAGGGTGCACCTGAGCTGGCAGGGTGAGGTAGTGAGCCTCAGGTGCACGGAGATTCCTTCGTGCCGCAAATTTGGTTCATCCGACTCCTTGACATTGGGCAATTGCGGTGGTATGTTCCATTGTACCAAGAGCGTTGCAGGGAGAAGGTGAAAGAAAATGCATATGCGGCGGATTTTGTGCTCAACCGTAATCGCGATGGCAGCCTTGTTTGTGTCATTGGCGACGGCGGTTGCTGGACTTCTTCCCAATCCGATACTGCGAGGAAGCATCAACTTGCGCCCATACGGATGCATCGCGCCGCACGATGTAGAGTATTGGAAGGGTCACATATACCTCAGCGGTCATGCTGCGACCGGCGAGGGTCCTACTGTGTGGGACATTGACGTAACGGTTCCAACTGCGCCTGTGTTTCTGCGAGGTATCGGGTCAGGATACAAAGCGTACGGCCTGAAAATCGTCCAGGATAAGGCGTACGTCGCTAATTGGTACACGCTACTTCGAGTACACGATGTATATGCGGGTGCACTGACTCAGCTCGGCGAGTATTTCGTGCCCGGGCAGTTCGGCTGGGCTGTGGATTATGCCAGAGGGCGCGTCTGGGTAACGCAAGGCAGCGAGGTAGGGGCATCTACCGAGTGTATCGATGTTACGAACCCTTCCCATCCGGTGCTCATAAGTTCACTACCCGCGGTGCTCAGCTCCATAGGCGGTGGCACAATAAAAGGCAGTTACTACTATTATGGCGACAACCACTATTCGATGAGTATTCCCAAGTACTACTTCGCCATCGCCAACTATTCGGACGAAGCCAACCCCTACGTGATGACTCTCGTCGAGCGACCAAATCCAGTCGGTGGAGTGTTGGTCAGAGACAACTACGCGTATGTTTTTTCCAACGGGATTGAAGTTTTCGACGTAAGCGATCCGACTGCCCCCAAACTCGTCGGCTACTGGTACTCCGATACAGGGGCGGGTCCGGGCTGTCTGTACGGGGATTATGCAATATACGCTACCAGCGGCAACGGCGTGCTGGTTGTGAATATTGCGGATCCGTCCCACCCCTGGGCTGCGGCTCAGCCTAATTATTCCGGTTACGAGCTGGCTGTCACGGCGGCAGGGCGTTATCTGTATATTGGCAATCTATACGGAGACTGGGAGGGCGTGCTTAATATTGTCGAAATGTTCGATTCCGATCCCGACGATGCCGGTCCCGGGGTATGGACCGACTTCTCCTTGAAAGAAGCTCCGTGGGACGCCCAATACGAGGCGGATGCTATGCCGCGTCTCTCATCTCCACAGTGGAAGCTGTTCGAAGGTATAGAGACGATAGCGAGCGTTTCGGACGGCGTTCTTCATATTAACGACAACCTGACCACTGCCAAAGTCAAGTGGACGCGCAACTGGGATGCAACAAATACCCACGGCACTACGGTTATGTGTCGTGCCCGCTGTGTTTCTTACGAGATAGGCTCCGGCTCGATCACTACGATGGGGAACATCTACATCGAGGACGGCAAATACCAAGAAGCCTTCGTGATACTTTCAGACAGACTCCGTGCCAACTTTGCGAATATCGAGGTTCCTATCGACGGCACCCAGTGGCACACCTACAGAATAACCACTAAGGGTACCGGTTTTCAGGTTTATCTTGACGAATCGCCTACACCGATAATGACGGGCAACTTTGCTGCCACGACCGCGCGGTCCAGAATTACTTTCGGAAGCGGTTCGACTTTGTGTAAGCAGGACATATACATCGATTACATACACTGCTGTTCGAGCGGCGCCTACGGGCCATCGGCGGCAACCAACGACCTGACGCCGGACATATCCGTCAGTGTTGCCGACACCGCGGGGAAAGGTTCTTTGAGCGGCATTGATCCCTCGACGGCGCAAGTGTATTGGTCTACCGACGGAGGACGAAGCTGGACCACTGGCGGGTGTACAGTTGTCTGCGTGCCTGTGGGTGGTCTCGCACCGCCTGACCGTGGCACCATAACCGCTTACTCGGTGCCGTTCAACCAATACTCTACGACCGACAACAAGATCCGGTTTTCTCTGAAAGACCGGAATGGCAACATCGGCTACAGTCCCATATACAACGTGAAGATCGATCCAAACGCGGGTGCCAGAGTGAAAAATGTTACAAGCCCGAACGCTTCCGGAACTTATAAGCAAGGCTCGCGGATTACCATACACGTTGTCTTCGATCGCAATATTACCCTTACAGGTGGACCGCCTAGATTGAAGCTAGCCGTGACTCCAGGTGGCAGATGGGTCAACTGTTCAGGCTACGTGGGCGGTAATACCCTGGTTTTTGTTTACACCGTTCAAGCCAACGACTCCACGCCCTCTCTGGACTACGTGGACTCAGACTCGCTTGATCTGAACGGCGCGGTGATAAAAGACGATTTGGGGTCCGATGTCGATGTACGGCTGCCGGCGCCGGGTGCACCGGGATCGTTGAGTGCAAACAAGTCGATCGCAATTGACGCCGTGAGGCCAGTCGTGACAGGTGTTACGAGCGATCTTCCCGACGGAACATACGGTATTGGTCAGGTGGTGGACATTCTTGTGGGATTTAGCGAGCCGGTGACCGTCACGGGTACTCCTCAGCTCGAATTGGAAACGGGTCTTATAGACAGGACGGCGGCTTACGTTTCCGGAAGTGGAACCTCAGTGCTAAGGTTCAGGTATGTGGTACAGCGCTGCGACGCCTCTCCAGACCTGGATTACAAGTCGCCAAATTCTCTTACGGGAACGATCAGGGATATCGCAGGCAATTCCTACGTATACCCGGGCACGCTTCCGCCGCCCGGAAGTCCAGGATCTTTAAGTAGTAATAAGAACATCGTTATTGATACCACGGGGTCGATAGGGCTCTGCAAGAACCTACCAGACGGATCGACAGTTGCTCTCGGAGGAAAGGTTCTCTATTGGAAACAGGGTTCCGTTGGCTATATCGAAGAGCCGGACAGAAGCACAGGAATTCGAATCGAAGGGATGATTCCGGCTTCCCAAGGTGACATCCTGTGTCTTGCTGGCACGATGCGCACCTCCCCAGCAGGAGAGCGCTATATTGAGTTAGCCGACGTTGCTGTTACGGGCGCAGGTATTGTAAAGCCCCTGGGCGCTTCGAACAAATCCGCCTGCGAGCGTCTCATGGACGGGCTCTACATCCGAGTTTGGGGGCGTGTAACGCAAGTATCGCCTGCGGAGTGCCAGTATGTGCTAACGGACGGCTCCGATTCGCAGGGGATCAAGGTTGTCATGACTTCGCAACCGGACGTATCAGTCGGAGATTACGTGGTAGTGTCCGGCGCGGCTGGATGGGATTCCGGAAGGGTTCTCTACGTGCTCAATTGAGGCTGTTTTGAATGCATTAGGCAGCTGGGCGCGTCCCGATGTTGCGCGGTTGTCTGCTCCGACTGGAAATCGTGGCACGCGCAAAGGATATACCTCGACCTGCCTATAACTTTTTCTGTGTTTGACTTTAGCCTCTGTGCCCTTTCCACAAGTTGATGGAGGAATCCTTTGTCGCTTTTGGTTCGCCTCAGATCGCTGGATCGTGATCTGAAATTTCTGTGGTTTGCTCTGCTGTGTGTGATGTACGGCTTTGGAGTGTACAGCGCCTGCTTTTTCAACTTTGCCACCGAGGTGCTGAAAATCAAGCCGCACGAAATTGGTATCGTAGAATCGATTCGTGAGACTCCCGGGTTTTTGTGTGTCCTGGTGGCCGCGCTGTGCATGCGGATGGCAGAACCGATCGTGGCTTCGCTTGCTTTTGGGTTGATGTTTGTCGGCAACGCAGCCTACGCATGGATAACAACGGTGCACGCGTTGATGTTTTGGTCGTTTGTCTGGAGCGTAGGCATACACACCTGGATGCCGCTGCAGTCGTCCATGGCGATGAGCTTGGCGCGCGAAGGTGAGAAGGGCAAAAGATTGGGGCAGACTGCGTGCGTCGGTAGCGTGGGGGCGTTGTCTGGAATGCTTACTGTTCTTGCTTTCGGTCGCGCATTGCGCTATGGAAGCTGGTTCTTGTATGGAAGTAGCGCTATGGCCGTGGCAGCCTTGACTATGCTCTTCGTGCGCAGAGATATCGGTCACCCGGATAAACCGCGCTTTGTATGGAAGAGTCGCTATAGGCTGTATTACGCCCTGACGTTTCTCGAAGGGTGCCGCAAACAGGTCTTTTTCACTTTTGCACTCTATGCGCTGACGAAGGTTTATCACACGCATCTGCGCACAATTGCGCTGTTAATGGTGGTCAACAGTATCGTTAACATATTAGGCGCCCCTAGAGTCGGTAGACTCATAGACCGCATAGGCGAGCGCATAATCCTGACTACCAGTTATTCGGCGCTAATACTTGTGTTTCTGGGGTATGCACTGATCAAAAACGTATACGCTCTATATGTGCTTTATTGCCTCGACAATCTCTTTTATCTGTCGACAACTTGTCTGACTACTTACCTGCAGAAGATTGCTGATCCGGAGGACGTTATGCCGAGCCTATCTCTCGGAGTGACGCTCAACCACACGGCAGCAGTGCTTGTGCCGCTCGTCGGTGGCTTTCTATGGGCATCATTGGGTTATCCTATTACGTTCCTCGGGGGAGCTTTTGTGGTGGCTGTGTCGCTTATTCTGGCTACCAGGGTGCCGGCCTGGAAGGGTGTATCGGAAAAGGTATGAAGGCGACTGATATTGTCGTGATCGGTGGTGGACCGGCTGGCATAATGGCGGCGGGAAGGGCTGCTGAGCTCGGGGCTTCGGTACTTCTTCTGGAGCGCAACTCACGGCTTGGAGTCAAACTCCGCATAAGCGGTAAAGGCAGGGGAAATATCACGAACACTGCCGACATTCAGGAGTTTGTTGAGGCGTTTCATCCAAACGGTAAGTTTCTATACAGCGCATTTTCCCGCTTCTTCCGCGATGAGCTCCTCGAACTGTTGCACAAGCTTGGCGTTGAAACGAAGGCCGAGAGAGGCGGCAGGATCTTCCCTGTAACCGACAGAGCCGCCGACGTCGCCGACGCCCTAAGAAACTGGTTGCAGAGCGTAGGCGTTACGGTCAAAACCGGTGTCCGAGCCAAGTCGATAGCGGTTGAGAGGGGTAGGGTAGTGGGAGTTGAGCTTTACGCTGGTTCCGTAAGGTGCAGAGCTGCCGTCATTGCAACCGGCGGCGCGTCGTATCCGAAAACTGGGTCCACTGGCGACGGATACGTGATTGCTGAAGCATTGGGCCACACGATAGTGCCGCTTAAACCGGCTCTGGCAGGGCTCATATGTGCCGAAGACTGGGCGAAAGAACTGCAGGGGCTTACGCTCAGGAACGTAGTTGCCAAACTTCTCTTTGAGCCTTCGGGCTCCGATACTCCAGCTAGGAGTAAGCCGCGCACAGTGTCTGAGGAATTCGGTGAGATGCTCTTCACGCACTTTGGAGTCTCAGGTCCCATCATTCTTACTCTGAGCAGACAAGTGGGGAAACTGCTGGACAGTGGGAGCGTGTATGTTTCCATCGACTTGAAGCCAGCGTTAGACCACGAAAAGTTGCACGCTCGCCTAATTCGTGACTTCAAACAGAAGAGGTACCTCAAGAACTACATTTCGGAGCTTCTGCCAAAGCGGCTTGGTGAGACGATCATCGCACTTGCGGGTGTTCCTCCTGAAAAACCCGTAAACAGTATTAGTGTTCAGGAGCGCAATCGGTTGGTAGACCTGGTGAAAGACTTGCGTTTCAGGGTTGTGGGGTTGGCGCCGATAGAGGAGGCAATAGTAACTGCTGGAGGTGTGTCGCTGAAGGAAATTGATCCAAAAACGATGATGTCCAAGATTGTAAACGGGCTCTTTTTTGCAGGTGAAGTTATGGACATTGATGCTCGTACCGGCGGATTCAACATGCAGGCGGCTTTTTCGACCGGGTGGATCGCGGGTGAATCGGCTGCGCAGTACGTAATGGACATTTGCGATAAATGGCGATAAGTAGTAACGTAGTCTTGCCTGGTCCAGATGGAATACGAGGGGTGAGAAAATTGGGGTATTTGTTGATTGTGTTGGTGGGGATCGTCGCTGTAGTTGTGATCTGGGTCATCGCTACATATAACCGCCTGGTCGCGCTTAGGAATCAAATCGACGGCGCTTGGGCACAGATAGATGTACAGCTTAGAAGGCGCTATGATCTGATTCCAAACGTGGTCGAGACGGTCAAGGGCTATGCATCCCACGAAAAAGAAGTTTTCGAGAAAGTTGCAGCTGCACGTAGTGCAGTGATGCAGGCGAAGGGTATCGAAGAGCAGGCACAGGCGCAGAACATGATCACGCAGGCTTTGAAGAGCTTGTTCGCGGTGGCGGAAGCATATCCCGAACTGAAGGCGAATGAGAACTTCTTGGCCCTGCAGGGAGAGCTAGCGAACACGGAAAACCAGATTGCGCAGACGCGCGAACTCTACAACGAGTTGGTTGCTCGCTACAACACACTGATACAGAGTTTCCCTGCGAGTATTGTGGCTTCGAGCTTCAGCTTCAGCGAGCGTGAATACTTCCCCATAGACGAATCAGCTCGAGAGGCACCGAAGGTCAGTTTTGCCTAAGGCGTTTGTTGAGTTCCTTGGGCAAACACCGGTGCGCGATGCTGATCGCCGTAATAGACGTCACACCGGAGCGCGATAAACGCCACACCGGAGCACGATAAACGTCACACCGGAGCACAATGAAAAGTCAGGCCGGAGTACAACGGAACGTCATGCCTGTGGCCATAATAAACGTCATGCCGGACTTGATCCGGCATCCAGGAGGGTCTCGCACTTCGATGATGGGGATCCTGAATCAAGTTCAGGATGACGGAGGAGGTGTTCAGGATGACATTCCTTCCGTTCAGGATGACATTTTGCTGCTCGGGACGAAATCCCCTTCGTCATGCCGGGCTTGACCCGGCATCCAGTAAGACGTAGTGGTAACGCGTAGCGCAAAAACGTCGTGCCGGACTTGATCCGGCATCCAGGAGGGTCTGCCCTTCGATGATGGGGATCCTGAATCAAGTTCAGGATGACGGAGGAGGTGTTCAGGATGACATTCCTTACGTTCAGGATGACGTTTTGCTGCTCAGGACGACACCCCCTTCGTCATGCCGGGCTTGACCCGGCATCCAGTAAGACGCAGTGGGCGTAACGCGTAGCGCAAAAACGTCATGCCGGACTTGATCCGGCATCCAGGAGGGTCTGCCCTTCGATGAAGGGGATCCTGAATCAAGTTCAGGATGACGGAGGAGGTGTTCAGGATGACATTCCTTCCGTTCAGGATGACATTCTTTGTTGCTCAGAATGACGTGAGCGATGGCAGGATGACGTTCATTCTACAGTCACCCCGGGCTTGACCCGGGGTCCAGGGCAACGTCTGATTATTAATATTCCGGTGCACCCAATTTGAGCGTGGCGCACTCAGATTCCCCGCTTTTGGAAAAAGTGTCGTGTTTTTTCTTCGAAGGGTATTTTGTCGCAAAGCCCAAATGAGTGTGTTTGAGCGTGCCACCGTAGTCGCACTGTTGCGTTCACGTTTTGCAGTGAGGAAGTCTCGGGCGTTCGCAGCTGTCATAGCGCCAAGTTCGACGTCGCCTACAAACTCGCGGAAACGCTTGGGCTGTGTGTTGTAGTACGCGAGTGTAGTCAGCGACAGTGTGTGAGGAGTAATGCTTGTACAGCGGATTCAACTGTGTGGCGTTGAGTGAGAAAAACCCAATGAGTCTTGGCAACATGATTTATCATTTTTCGGTTCCTTATTCCTTATTTGGAACCAACAAACCATGTTGCCTAACTGGCAGTATCTGTTTCTTTGTCTGCGGTTAGTCGGTCGTTATGCGACTTAAACTACGCTCAAAATGCGGTGCTGGTGCCGAAGGTGGGAGTTGAACCCACACGCCCTCGCGGGCACATGGTCCTGAACCATGCGCGTCTGCCATTCCGCCACTTCGGCAGGGCTTCCTCTCGACACAAGAATTATACCCGACGTCGTCGAACACTGTCAACGGTCTCAACCAGTGTGGTCGCGTTCTTTACCAGCGTCCTATTCCAACTGCTCGAGCACGCGTAATCCAGCTTCGGCTGCGGCGGTTTCTATGGTTTCGAGCTGATCGCCCTTGACGACAAACACAGCTCTCTTACCTCGTTCTAAGATGCAGCCATAGGCGTCGGTTACGTTAATTCCGCTCTTCTCAAGCGCTTTCGCTAACCGCAGTAGCCCGCCTGGGTGATCCGGTATCTCGACGACTGCAACGTTGTTGAATGCACAAGTCATGCCTGCTTCTTCGAGTATGGTTTTCGCCCTGTCAGGCTCAGCAGTAAGGATTTTCAGCACTCCGAACTGTCCCTCGTTGGCTATCTCGAGGGCAAGGATGTCTATGCCGGCTTTGCCGAGTGTTTCCGCCACTCTAGACAGCTTCCCCGGTTTATTTTCTACAAATACACATATCTCTTTGTACATCGCTCATCACTCGCATACGCCTGAGCAGACAACGTTCCTCAGCTACCTGCCCAAGCGGTCTTCTTAGGCTCGTTCATCTACTACCCGCTTTGCTTTTCCCTCACTTGCGGGTAGACTACCCGGCTCGAGCACTTCGACACTCACATTGAATCCCACCTGCTCACGCAGTTCTTTTTGGAGCTGTGCTCTCAAATTGCGCAGAGTTTCCACGCTTCCGTCGAACTCGCTTCGTGCCAGCTCGACTTGAACGGTCATTTGGTCAAGTGCCTCAGCCTTGGTCAAGCGAATCAGGTAATTGCCGCCGATCCACTTGTGGCGCATAATGACTTCCTCGATCTGGCTCGGGAATACGTTCACGCCCCGAACTATCAGCATATCGTCCGATCTGCCCATCATTCTGGCCAGCCGTCTGTGCTTTCGTCCGCATGGACAATCGCCAGGAAGTATGCAGGTAAGATCCCGTGTGCGGTAGCGGATGAGGGGCATTGCTTCTCGCCGCAGTGTGGTCATCACGAGCTCGCCGACCTCTCCTTCTTCAACCGGCTCCAGTGTGTCCGGATCGACAATCTCAACCAGATAAGCGTCTTCCCACACGTGCATCCCATTTTGTTCAGGGCACTCGAATGCAACTCCTGGTCCATTCATCTCCGACAATCCGTAACTGTTAAACGCTTTAAAACCGTAAAGCTCTTGAAGCTTTTGCCTCATTTCCTCCGTGTATGGTTCGGCTCCAAGGAATGCACGTTTGAGACCAAGCGAACTAGGGTCGTCGCCCTCACTTATCATGCGTTCGGCTACGTGCATTGCATAACTCGGGGTAGCGTGGATACACGTTACGTGAAAGTCGCGAATTAGCTTGATCTGCCTCGCAGTGTTGCCCGGTCCTGCTGGCAGCACCATCATCCCTAGTCGCTCTGCTCCGTAATGCAAACCGAGTCCGCCGGTAAACATGCCATAACCGGACATGTTCTGGAACACGTCTGCCTTCGTGGCTCCGCTCATGGCGAGGCACCGTGCCATTAGTTCGGCCCAGCAGTCGATATCCGCCCGGCTATGAAGAATTGCCGTAGGTGTGCCGGTGGTCCCGCTGGATGTGTGCACTCTGATAACATCCTCGCGGTCTATAGTGAGCATTCCGTCAGGATAGCTCTGTCTGAGATCCTCCTTTGTTGTGAAGGGCAACCTTTTAATGTCTTCAACTGATTTTATGGACGACGGGTCCAAACCCATCTCGCGGAACTTAGCAGCATACCAGCGCGACTTTGCAGCCTGCGCTACGCTTCTTCGCAGTGCTTCGCACTGCCAACTGATTAGTTCGTCTCTCGACATCCACTCAAATCGGCTGCCGATAAGATCTGCTATATCGCTCATTTACTTCCTCAACGAGACGCCGCAAATGGCTTAGTATATCAGCTGGAGGGGACATAAACAGACTTCGCTCGTCTGCACGTCGGGTCCTTCCTGTGCAGACTTGTGCCGTTAGCAAGGAATTGGGCTAAGCCCAGTTTGGCAACTGCTTCTTCCTAGCGTTTTTAAGGAATGCGCACACGCTGGAGGCGCAGAGCGTTTGTCACCACAGACACGGAGCTTGCAGACATTGCAATCGAAGCTATCATCGGGTTCAAAAGCAGGCCGAAGGCAGGATATAGAACCCCAGCTGCTACGGGGATCGCAACAATGTTGTAGGCGAAAGCCAAGACTAGATTCTGCCTTATAATACGCAGCGCGGCTCGGGACAGCTCAATCGATCGCGGAACATCGAGCAGATCGTCTCCCACCAACGTGATGTCGGCTGATTCTATGGCTACGTCGGTGCCTGCGCCCATAGCGATTCCAAGGTCGGCCTGAGCTAGAGCAGGCGCGTCATTGATGCCATCTCCTACCATTGCGACGATAGCACCCTGCCTTTGCAGCTCAGCTATTCGTGCTGCTTTATCGGCCGGTTGCGCACCTGCTATAACCTCTGCAATTCCTACTGCCTTTGCCACTGCTCGCGCAGTCAATTCATTATCCCCCGTGATCAGAGCGACTTGGATGCCATTGTTCTGTAGTCGCTGCACGGCTTCTTGGGAGGTTGGTTTGATAGCGTCTGCGACTGCGAGAACTGCTGCGACTTCGCCATCTCTCGCTAGGAAGAATGCTGTTTTGCCCTGCGCGCGGAATGTGTCGGCTGCCGGTTTCAAGTTGTCAAGGCGGACACCTTCCTGAGCTAAAAGGCTCTCTGTCCCGACAAGGATGATCGAGCTTCCGATTGCTGCCTTCACGCCTCCACCGGGAATTGCCTCGAAGCGCTCGCTTTCCGGAACGACCAGGTTTCGACTGCTGGCCGCATCTCGTATTGCCGCCGCTATCGGATGTTCGCTGCGCTTTTCTGCCGCAGCGGCTAGCGTAATTGCCTCATCTTCAGTGACGCCGTCGGTGGTTACTACATCCGTAACCCTGAGTTGCCCGACGGTGAGTGTGCCCGTCTTATCCAGCACTGCGACTGTGACTCTGCCAGCTGTTTCGATGGCTTGAGCGCTTCTGATCAGTATTCCACTTGCTGCTGCCCTGCCAATACCAACTGCAACGGCCGTCGGTGTAGCAAGCCCCAATGCGCACGGACAGGCAATAATCAACACCGATACGAACGATATAATAGCCAGCCTAAACGATTGCTCGGGACCGAAGGCGTACCACATTGCAAAGGTTATAACTGCGATGCAAAGGACAATTGGAACGAAGTAGCTTGCAGCTCTATCTGCTATTCTCTGAATGTCCACTTTGGATGCTTGAGCATTTCTGACAAGCGCCGCAATGCTTGCCAGCGTTGTATCCTTTCCGACACGTGTTGCTCTAAAGACGAAGCTGCCAGTCTTGTTAAGTGTGCCCGCAATCACTTCGTCGCCGACTTGTTTGTCGACAGGTACGCTTTCACCTGTTACCATGGATTCGTCAACAGTGGAGTAGCCTTCAACGACCTGTCCGTCGACTGGCACTCTTTCGCCTGGTCTCACTACGACGAGATCCCCCGCACGCACTTCTTCGACAGGTATCTCTACCTCTTTGAGGTAACCCTCACTATCATCGGGAGTCTGTATTACTCTGGCTTTCAGAGGCTGGAGCTCCATCAGCCTGCGAATGGCGTCCGATGTGCGTCGGCGGGCGCCAGCTTCGAGAAGCTTGCCGAGTAGGGTGAGCGTTATGATAACGCAGGTTGTTTCGAAATAGACGTGGGGTTCTACACCAAACGCCAGGAAAGTCTGATA
Source organism: Armatimonadota bacterium (assembly GCA_029907315.1). Classification (GTDB taxonomy): domain Bacteria; phylum Armatimonadota; class UBA5829; order UBA5829; family UBA5829; genus CALJES01. The sequence goes on from JARYME010000032.1 coordinate 27,319, forward strand.
GAACAATGCGGCGCTCACGCTGTGTACAAACGCCGCAAAAGTGCCTACGGCAATTAGAACATTCATATCTGCGGCGCGGTTCTTCAGAGCGCTCCATGCACTCGCATATATGCGTCGCGCCGGATACGCCAGGACGCCGAGTGTTAGCGCAAGTTGGATGTACACCAGTGGCGACGGCGGCATCGCCATAAATGCCATGGAAAGGACCAGCACGGGAGCTGTCAGCGCTGCACTAGCCAGAAAACGTGTCCTAAGGTCTTGCAGATCGTCGCCGCTGCTTGCATCTACTGTGGTGAGTTCGTCTGAAATCTCAGAAGCGGTATATCCCAATTTCGTGATGCGCTGAACGATATCATCCGGCTTGACTAGCTCGGGGTTGTAGGTGACGCTGAGACGCTGGGACGCGAAGTTACCCGTCGCTTCCAAAACGCCCTCCGTGCGCTGGAGAGCTTTCTCGATAGCTAACATGCAGCTGGGGCAGTGCAAACCGCCCACGGTATAGTCTTTGCGTGCTGCGGAGTTTGATGCAGTTGACGCGCGCTTTCTGCCGCCGAAGAAGAACCAGAGAATGAAAGCTACTACTGCGACCGCTGCCGCAATTACTGTAAAATCAGTGCTGTCCACGAGTAATTCCTCCAGGTCTATGTTACCCGCGCCGACGTGGTTCGAAGCCCGCAAACCGCTGCAAGGACTCGAGGTGCTCTGTGTTCAGTGAGCGTACGCGCGGCATTATGGTATGAACTGCCTGGACGTCATCAGAATTCGTAAAATCGAGCGAGGCGTTTGATAGCCTGAGCCGTCTCAGTGTTGCCGAGTTTGGCCTGTTCGACGGCTTTCTTGACTATTTCTATGGAGCGGTCGTACCCACGTCGATCGACGGGGTAGGGTGTTCCATCTTTACCGCCGTGCGCAAAGGAGTATGCCGCAGGATCCCGCCGAGACACAGGCGCACCATAAACGAGATCCCCTATCATTGCGAGGGCGCGGATAGTCTTTGCGCCCACGCCTTCGATACCGAGGAGCTGTTCGAAATCCCGCGGGCGGCGCTCGTAGGTCTTCACCAATATCTTGCTGAGGTAACAGGGCGAGATGTCTTCCAGGGTGACGTTGTGCCGTTTCGGGAGGCTTAGTTCACGCAAATGCTCGATTTCTCGAATGATCTTTTCCGGCCTCTCAGAGGCAATCTGAGCTGAGACCAGCCGATTATCTTCGGCCTCGCGGGCGACCATATTCAGGATAGCCCCGTCCGCCTTTCCCTCAGACTCCACAGCCGTATGCGGTTCCACAACGAAGCTTTCGACAGCGCTCGAGAGCCAGTGATACCGCCTTGCCATTCCGGACGTCTCATTCATTCCCTGCTGTACGACAGCCCAGTTGCCGTGCTTGTCAAAGAAAAATGCGTGGTGGTATATCTGAAAGCCGTCTTGCACGGCTGCGCTGTCCACTTTGGCAGCCATTCTGCTCGCGTAGACCAGCTTCTCGGCATCCGTGGATAGGGCACAGCGGTCTGCATTGACTCGGATCTCGTCCGGTGTGCGCCGCGACGTAGCGCCCTTGCCGCCACAAGCGAAGAGCCCCAGCTCAGACTGGATTTCTTTGATGCCTTCTTTTATGGCGCCGGTGGTTGTTGTCGTCAGCCCTGATGAGTGCCAGTCGAAGCCCAGCACGCAGCCTAGAGCTTGGAACCAGTACGGGTCCGCAAGCTTTTTCAGCACTTCTTGCGGCCCGAATTCGATGACCATCAGGGTAATGATCTCACGCGCCAGCTTGGTCATGCGGCTGAAAAGCCAAGCCGGTGCAGCGCCCCTGTGCAAAGGTAATTTCGCGGTCCCTGTGCGCATATCAGCTCACTGCTTGCGGTCCAGAAGCTCAATCCGATTCGGCACAGCACGGTTTACACGAGCCTTGTGCAGCGCGCACGCTGCCATATAGACTTCCGACTGCGGCCAGTCGTGATACGTTCGCGGCGAGAGACATCAGCAGCTCGTGCGCATGCGACATTGCGTACGCCGCTGTCATCGGTCCCGGTACGATGCTGAAAGCAGCGGTGAGCCCGGCATCATACAAACTGCGCAAGTCCCCGGCGCACGATCCTGCCAATGCTACTACAGGCACACCTGCCGCGGAGGCGCGTCTGAGCACGCCGCCCACCGCTTTACCAAAACCGGTCTGCTCGTCCAGTTTTCCCTCGCCGGTTATGACCAGATCGGCTTCTGCGAGATGTTTGTCGAAGTCGACAGCATCCAGTACTATATCTATACCAGAGCGCAGTTCTGCGTTAAGGAACGCAGCGAGCGCTGCACCCAGGCCTCCAGCCGCGCCGGATCCTGGGAGGTTCGCTACGTCTTTGCCAATCTGCTCTTTCACCACTTGCGCCCAACGCCTGAGACCTCTGTCCAGATGCT
>JARYME010000033.1 GCA_029907315.1 Armatimonadota bacterium
CTGTTCGACAGCCGATTGCCAGTCGTCGGTATAGTCCTCGAACGAAACTGCCGACCAGACACTTGTGCTGGGATGCGGCAACTCGCGGGCTGCAACTTGCAGCCTTTCCACACAGTCCCGAACAGCTTCCAGTTTTTTCGCGTCAACGTATATGTTCTCATCCCAACCCAGTGGTAAGTGCATTACTTCCCGCAGTCTAACGAGCTCGGATAAGCCATGGAATAGATTTTCGCCCGTTGCTCTCACCCTGTGAAGCGATTGGACATACTCGTTGAGCTTCTTGCGGAGATTGCCGACGCTTTGAGCAGTAACCCTCCATTCGTCGCTTGATTTTTCCTCCACGACATGCAGCGCTTGACCCAGTTCTTCGATAACTTTTTTCTTGCTGCTCTTGTTCGAATGCAGCTCCAAACAGAATGGACCTAGTCCGCATTTCTCAAGTCGAGCATAGACAACGTTCAATGCAGCCATTTTCTCGGATACAAACAACACACTTTTACCGTTTGCGAGAGCATGTGCAATCATGTTGGCGATGGTTTGAGACTTGCCGGTTCCAGGAGGACCATGCAAAACAAAGCTGTTGCCATCGGCTGCAAAGCGAATGGCAGCCAGTTGTGAAGAATCCGCTTCCAATGGACATAAGATGTCGGTTGGGCTCCAAGTTTCGTCCAACGAGTCGACGTCAGGTATGGCGCCAGTAGACTGGTATTGTTCGTACGGTGTATTGATAAGGTGATTGACAACACGGTTCTTTTCAAGGTCTTTTTGGCGTACGTCGAGGTCACGCCATAGTAAGAACTTTTCAAATGAGAAGTGCCCCAAATATGCTTTCTCTATAACTTCCCAACTATCGATTTCTTTTATCGCGCTGCGAAAGGCGTTGATTACCCCCTGAACGTCCACACCGTGTTGATCTTCCGGAATCGGGTCCACCCCGGGAACTTCCAGGTCATAGTAGTGCTTTAGGAACTCAAGAAGGGTAACGTTCAGCATAGGATCTTCGTCTCTTTGCCTTATGGTAAACCCGCCGTGGACAGACTGTCGTTCTATCTCTAGTGGAATCAACAGAATCGGTGCTAAGCGTTTGTCAGGATTAGAGACGTCTAACTCGTACCAAACAAGAAACCCTATCGCTATATAGAGCGTATTAGCGCCCGTCTCTTCAAGTACTAGACGTGCCTCTCGGTAAATCTCCGTAAGGTGACGGTGCAACTCGGTACCCGTTACGTTAGCGTGAAGCCGATGAGCACTCAACTCTTCGCGGAGTAATCTCTCAACTGGTTCTTCGCCTGTCCTTAACCTGTGGATCATTGCGTTTCGAAGCCCGAAGCCCTCAAATTCAGTGGGCCGCTCAAGCAGCTGGAAGGTCTCACCTTGCGCGAGCGCATCTTGCAAAGCAGCTATATCAGGACACAGAATCTCCAGGGTCTTCTTCGTCTCCCTGAAGTTCAGCAGTCTGTTGTGTAGCGTAAGGTCGAGAAGTTTCCTCTTCCACCACTCTAACCGGGAAGCGGGGGTTTCCTCAGGTAGCTTGACTGTAAAGCGCTTAGACTCTCCCAAGAAATCCAGTGAAGGTTCTTGATCACGAGGGTCAACGCTGCCCGATGGGAGAACAAGAGCTGAACCAGCGTATGTACCCCCAACTCGAATAGGTAATGGTCTTATACCACTTGCGCGGCAGCGGCGAATGTCAATCGTGTAGCAAGACGATTCCAAATTTTCCAGGTACCGGTTTGTGTATGCAGCTGCAACATCGAACCTTGGCCTCTCGCTCGAAGTGATTAGCGTTGCCTCAAACGCGCAAATCTCGTTCAGCTGGATTCTCTTTTTCAATGCCACAGTGTTATCGGTACAGCACTCGTGAAAAAAGTGGTCTTCTAGCCAAACCCCGACGAAAGCGTGGTTGGAAGTTATGCAAATCAAAGGGTGCAAACCGGCTTGCTCTATGCAAGCGGCAAATAGAACTGCAAGATCAAGACACGTGCCCAGTTTACTACTCAGAATCCGATCCGGTGTTCTTATTTTCTGTCCGGTCTGTTCGAAACTGGCTGGAGGATTGATATAACTGATATTGTTGAACTGCAAGGCTGCGTAGATCGCCGCCGTGATTAGCGCGACGCGCTTCTTGTCCCCACTTTGATAGCCCGAAATGGACGCATCTCCGGTCCACCTATGAAGCACGGACGCCGCCTCCCTGAGAACCTTTTCCACGTGTGGATGATTCGGCAGCACAAACGCTGCCAAAAGCTCCGGCATCTCGATCAGACCGCCCCATTCATCGTACGCAAGCACAGATATGTTCTCGTGAGACGTCGAATAGGAGTCGCCCGCCTTCGCAGTTATCCTGACAACACCGTTGACGCGTTCGGTAAGATTGGAGAGATAGACGTGAGAAAGCAGAAGGTTTACTGGGCTTAGCTGGTAACTGCTCCGCGGGCCCATACTTTCTATCCGGTAAACGCTCGTTTCTGCAAAGGGCGGATCGGAGGATATGTGTACTTCGATGTCGGAAAGTGCCGAATCCGTTTTGTTGTGCAGCACAAGCCTCCTAATAACAGGAACATCATTCTGTTGCATTGCGTAATTGACTGTTCGACTTAGGTAGACATCTATTGAGATCAGACTATCCACTTCATCTCTCCCACCATTTATTACACTACTCGACAACTTGTTAAGAAGAACCAAGAGGACATCCCGCTCGCAGTGTGACACAAGCACTTTCTGCGGGGCAGCAGCGAAGTTCTATCAACTCGCGAAGGGGTTTGTTCAACTTTGCGAAGGCCACCCATTGGTTGCGGTTCCACGCTTTGAAACGCGCACCCGCAAACATGGGGACTCGATTAGGTCCGCCCGGCGCGACGGTTACAGGCTGCTCAGAATCTGCCGTCGACGCCGGGGAGTGCGACGATGCCCATCGCTAGCAGCACGACGACCACTCCCACCACCATCGTCGCACACCCCGCCGCTGCCCCGAACTTGCGTTGTCTACCTGACCGAGTGAGCGGGATGCCGATCTTCCGGGAGAGTCGGGACTTCGCTGCGGATACCCCAAGTAGCCGTTTCCAGGAGAAACCACCGAAGCTCATTGCTAGCCTCCTCTCTTCAGCTGTATTTGATCCAGGTTCGCTATCTTCCGCTACTGCATGTTTAGCATGGCGCAATTCTCCTGTCAATGTCAAAATCTGTCAGCAGTCTAGCCGTATCTGTTAAGATAATCGGCACTGCAACATCATTCGAGCTCGAATCCGTCTACTCAGTCTACTCAGCAGCTGTCGTTGTAGAAAACGCATTAGGAGGCAAGTAGACAAAAATAGACGGACTATGGCAGGCCTCGTGGGAGGAATGCTGGGTACAAACGTACAAACCGGTAACCCACAACAAGATACCGTCTTCGCAAGAGGGATTTCCGCATGATTCAGGAGTCCCAAAGGTGGGTAGAGGGAATATTATTCAGCCGGCGTCCAGAAGCTACTTTGGACCCCAGACAAATCGCGACGCGATGGGGCTTTGTCCCAATATAATAGCACCCTACGCACTCAGAGCATGTAATCACACCGTGGAATCGAGAGGAACTACAACAGCGTGCACAACCGTTTGTGGCTGTGGGAAAAGCTAGGCAGCTTGTTCCTCGTCCTCATCGCGCGTCGGCTCCCTTCTATCCTCCACGTTTATGTGTTCAACGCGCATAGTGCGCCTGGGAGAAGCGCTCATACACTTCTCACACAGCCACTCTACGAGATCCCGCAAGTGTTCCGGAACATTGCGAATTTCGTTACCGCACTTGCAACGCATAGACTATGCCTCTCTTCTCCACCTTCGATCTACTCTCTGCTCAAGGGCTTGACTGGGATACTTTGCCAAGAGTTACGCTCCGGTAAGATATATACCCCACATGAGACCTCCTTTTAATATACTGCTACACCAAAATGCAACGGATACCAAAATCGGAGAAACGAGGGGGCGGCAAAAACCCGAAAGGCGCCGCAGCTGATGCATCAGCTGCGGCGCCCTAAGTTGCGACGCGCTCTTCGTCCGCTTGCTGTTCTGCCTAAAGGCTTACCGTGGCTGCGTCACACGTTCCGGGGCAGGTGGTGGGGGATTTTGTCCCGCTCCCGGTGCTGGCCTGTTAGGCACCCTCGGCGGTTTTCCGCCGGGTTCGGTGCCACCTGGACCACCCGGCGGCGGTGGCTGGGAAATCGTACCGGGCGAAGGCGGCATTGGTCCTGCCGGCTGTCCGAGTTGTGGAGAAGCTGGGAACACAGTCGGCACTATGTTGATTCGGCGAACCCTTTCCTTTTCCACAGTCGGCTGTGCGGTCACCTCAAACTCTACCGCGGCCGTCTCAAGTTGGGCAGACCCAGCCGCAATAACGATTCTTTGCCCGGGCTGCCCAGCAACTGCCACCTCAAAAGTCTTTTCGAAGTGTATTGGCAGATTACCATGCACGGATCCAGACCCTGCCAAATTGACTTTGCCTTGCTTGTCTACCGCAGGTATCAGAACTGCCACTATGCTGCAGTCTAGATTCCCCTCAGGAATCGCACCGCGGTCACGACTTGGCTCAGAAGCACTAATGTTCAGAGGCAGCGGTTCGCCTTCTAGCCCCATGCTTTCGGTAGAGGCTGTATATGTTTTCGACTCTCCACCCGGATGCTTAACCGCAATGGACGCTGAAAGCTTGATCCGCACAGCTTGCGGGTAGGCATCCGACGTGTCAAGCATAGTTATCATTTCTGAAGCCTGCTGCAGCGCTTCAGGCGGTCCGCTGAGGACAACGAAGGACGGGCCAGTAGCAATCACACGAACCTCTCCGCCAACCCAACCAAGTCCCGTAGACCCTCCCATTGGATAGCCGCCGAACCGAGTTGTTATGGCGTGCACTATGTCTTGCGGCTGAAGATAAGTCAGTTCGAAGCGCTTTACCAGAGCATTCTTTTGAGGTGGCATCACCCCATAGCCGCCGGGCAACGGAGGGGCTGAAAATGAGTAGACACCGGTATTGGAATCGACCTTGTACTCAATTCCAGCTGCGCGAGTGATTTCACGAAGTGCTACTTCGAAGCTGACATTTCTAAGCACAGCCGTCACCCTGCGCGGCTGCAAATTTGGATCGATCGTGTAACTTAGCCCCGTGTTGGCAAAAACCTGCTCGATCACTTCGGTGAGAGGGACATCTTTCACCTCGAGGTTTATGCGCTTGCTTGGCATTGGTGCCTGACTCCAGCATGTCGTTGAAAGTAACACCGCAGCGAGACACACATAAAATACGGATTTACGCGTCAGAACTGCTACCAATTGTTAAGCACCCCCTTGTTTTTCGCTCCTCTGGCAGATCGGGTTTTGATTCAACATATATCTCTATCCTGTCGGCCGACATACGTCCATAGCAGGTAGTGGTGTCTCCGGTCAACGTGTCCTGTTCGACATAGACGTATATTGACGGTTCCTCGTGGGCTTCCTCGGTCTCCCACGTCGCATACACAGCTGCCATTGGCTGCACTTCGACCTCAGATTGGGCTGCGTCAACCGGGGAGATGTCTGGTGGTGCTTTGTCGACCGATAGCTGCGGTTGAGTTTTTGCTGGAAGCCGCACACGCAGTATCGTTTTCCTTGGTCTTACCGAGGTCTTCCTCAGAGGATGAGAAGGTTCTCGAACCGCTGACGCGGAGCTATCCGAGCGAAACGCGATGTACGGTGCAGCCGGCAATTGCTTAGTCTTGGTTTCCGCAACCGAAGGCTTACCGACGTGCAAAGTGGAGCTTGTCGATGCGGCGCTGGGCACGTTTCGTTTCTGCTTGAGCTCATTAACACTCTCATTAACACTCACTGCGAGCACGATCCCGGCAACAACGCACGCCACAGCAGCATACACCCAGCGCAAGAATCCCCGCCGATGATCCATCTGCAAGATCTGGGATACGACAGCCGCGCGGCAATCGGGCGCACTAGTCACCTGTCCCACTTCTTGTAGGAAAGGAACAAGAATCTGCGCTTCTCTGAACGCTGTAGAACATCGCGGGCAGCTCATCAAATGACTACGTACGACATCCGGCAAGTCACTGCCAGTTCGAATGTGCTCCCACAGGCGTTCCTCTGTCCTGTTGCACACGCTACCCATCTCACCTATCTCCTTCAACCGAGGCATAGACGCTTGCCAGTTCAGGTTTGGGACTCCTGTTCAAATAAGTCCGCCGCAGGCAGCTCTTCGCCAGTTTGCAGATAAGGGCGCATGAGCTGCCTCAACATCTGACGAGCTCTGCACGCTCTCGTCCTCGCCCCGCCTTCAGAACAGCCCAACAGCTTCGCGATCTCCTCAAACGACCTATTCTCCATTTCTCTGAGCACGATCAACACCCGGTAGTGCACTGGAAGGGCCAGCAGCGCACGACGTATTTCCGATAACAACTCCGCCCTTTCCAGACTGTCAAGCGCAGTTGGCTGTGCTGAATGCATTCGTCCCAACACAAAGAGTGTTTCGTCCGCTGAAATCTCGCGCTTGCTTCTTTTGCGCGTCAGGCAAAGATTGACTGTTATCCGATGCAACCAGGTGGCAAACTCCGATTCCTGCCTGAACTTCGGCAGCGATCTCCAAGCTCTGATGAACGTTTCCTGCTGCACGTCAGCCGCATCTTCATCGTTGCCGAGTATTCTTCGGGCAAGGGCAAACACTCTGTCCTGATGCAGGGACACAAGTTCGTCGAACGCCGACAAGTCACCTGACCGCGCTCTTGAAACGAGATCAGCTTCCAGATTGGCCAACTGGGAAACCTCGACCTTTTCGGTCTAATGACTTAGACTACCTGAACACAAAAATGTTAACCGCCATAGATCAGCACTCTTGGATCTGACTTATACGTAGTCATGAGTTGGCTGCTGAAAAGCACAGCACTCAGCTGACACGGTTCTCTGAGGCGCTGCAGCCTCCCCTTGTCAGGCATGTGCAATCCATCGCGCGACCAGGAGTCACCTTTGGAACTGTAAGAAGAGAAATTTGCAGGCGTGCTTTCTTGGATGCCGCGTTAAGTCCTATGCGATCAAAGTGCGGACCGCGGCAAGTTCGCTATGGTTAGTGGTTTGTATAAAGCCTAGTGCATTCCTATTCGCTCGACTTCAATAGCTTTACGTTCTCAGCGAACATGTCCAGGTAACGCTTCCAGAGGCGATCTTTGAGGCTCGTATCGGCAGTGATGACAACAAACCTGCTCAGCTTGGTTGTGCCGAGTTCGAGAGTAAGTTTCCTCCCGTTCGCACTCCACTTTACATCACTCAAACCATCACAAGTGACCTCAAACACGCTCTTTGGCGTAATCCAAGAAGGCAAATCGATTGTCACGCGAGCATCTTCGACAGGTTTTACGATTGTTCCTAGCCTGTCGCATGCAACGTTTTCGTTGACTACCACCACGGCGAGTGTGTCGCCTCCGCAAAGCAAAGCGCGAGTCCACAGAAATCTGCTTGCTTGGATCGAAACGTTCGCGGGACAACTCGTGGTAATAACCGGTCCGGCAGTGCGGACTTCAGCCCCCAACAACCCAATTTCTTTCCACAGGGCATTTGCTTCCGGAGTCCGCTCGTCCAAACCATGGCAGTATCTGTCCTTCGGAAACCACCAGTACGAAAGGCCTTTTGCACCCGAACCGATAGCGTAGTAGACTTCCATCCGTTTTTCCTCAGGTGTCGGGAATCTGCCTTGATAGCCCTCGTCGTTCGAGTACCGCGTTGAACACAGGATGACATGCAGCGGCTTCGGCTGGCAACTCGACTGGGAAATCGTGCAAACTCCTTGGACGTAAGTAGGCCTAGTGTGGAACTGGAAGTAGTAAGGATCTCCTCGAGCAGCCAGATCCTGCTGCTCTGTGTAGTAGGGATCAATGCAAGGAATGTCGGCCAGCTGATGATACATATACCAGTTTTCGGGTTTATAGGTGTTGTCGATGTTGAGGAGGACAGGCGTTTGCGGATCTGCGTCGTTCAGCACACGAGTCCAGTTCACCAGGTACTGCCCCAGAACCCCCAACCTATCTCTGGGATCAAGCTGGCGGCACGCGGCATCGTTTGCATCCGGCTCGTCCATAGCAAAGGTGAACACCGCATGGTGTTTACCGTCGGGCCAGTGTGTCATTCGACCCACGCCCATTTTCTCGCAATAATCCCAACCGGCGTCGCTGAGGAAGAAGTCCCTGCATACGCCGACCACGTACGGCATCACGCAGTTGATGTTGTGCCTCACGTATTCTTCTATGAAACTCTTCGTGGCTGACTCCGGATCGCTTCCTCCACCTGGTGAACTCCACATGCCGTAGACTAACTCGCGTGCCCAAGTCCGCATTGCATACTGGGCGGCGGCTCCGTCGGAGTATAAAACTCGATAGCTGTGGAAAGACATCCACTCAAGGGGTTTTGTCAGCTTCACGACAACAGCAGCCGTATCCAGATTTCTATCCCAGTTCAAACTCGCGAGATGGGTTACGTCGAGGTTGTCGATGTACACCCTCTGTGGCTTAACGCCACGCTTGGCATAGCAGGGATAAAGGTAGACGGTGGTGAGGTCAGTCGAAAATGCTATTGTACTGAAGCGTGGCTGGACGCGTTTGATCGAAACTGCTGCCGAAATTCGTCCCCCGTTGAAAAGCAGGTCCAGTTTCAACGGGTCCGTCTTTGGCACGCGCCGGAGCCGAACGGTAAGTTTTCCGTAACAACCCGGCTCGACTGACGCCGGTTCAACCTTCCACCAAACAGGCCAGCCTAAGACTTTGAGCTTTTCGATCTGCTGCTTGGGCAGTTTTGACAGCAGAATGCTGGAGTAGTACTTGTCTTCCGGCTGCCTGGGTTCTTCACTTTTACCCAACGCTATGGAGAGAGGTATTCCCTGGAAAACAATATCGCTTACAACAATCGGTTTTCGGCCCGTGTTGCAGAAGTAGACAAACAAATAGCCGCCTAGAGGCATATTCGGCTTCGCATAGATGAGTTTATTGCCTTCCTCGTCCTTGAACGACCACCCTTCCTGCCAAAGCTGCATGTACTGTGGAAACGGTTTGTCCGGAAACCAATACGTGCCCACAATTTGCTGGGCAAAGATGCAAGATGCGCTCAGCAGTACAAGCACAACGACAAACACGTTTGTGGCGGAAGCCTGCTTCATATCCTGAAACCCTTTCCAACTTTACAAGTTTCGCTGCTAGATTATATCATCTATCGGGCTGCGAAACTAACTTATACGGGGAGAGTGAAGTGAAGCCAGGACTGGCAACGATAGCTCTTAGGCGCTACAACGTTTTCCACGCAATAGACCTTGCTGCTCAGGCGGGCTTCGCAGGAGTCGAAATCTGGGGTAAGCCACCTCATACCCCCGAGGAATTCGACGCGGACCATACCGCAAAGATCAGGGACCGAGTAAGAGCATACGGAATGAAAGTTAGCATGTTTGGCTCATACGTACGGCCTGGTATGCCCGACTTCGAAACGAAAGCCGAAGAAGCTATAAAGATCGCCAAGATACTCGGCACGCGCAGAATTCGCGTATGGGCCGGTAACAAGGAACCGCACGAAGCAGACGATAACGTATGGCAAGAAGTAGCCCGCAAACTACGGGAGTTCGCTCTTCAAGCCGAAGACTACGGCATGATTCTGGCGATGGAAATGCACGGAGGTACGCTGTGTGCAACCCCGGAAGGATGCCTGCGCGTAATTGAAATGTGCAACTCTCCGAACCTGAAGATCAACTTTCAGGTGCTGGATCCGCGCAATCCGGATCTTGAACGAACAATAGGTTTGCTTGGGCGATACGTTGTGAATGTACACGCGCAGAACTATCGGCCATCGCGCCGTGAACCAGACAAGTTGGAACTGTGCCTTATACAAGAAGGACTCGTAGATTATGACAAAGCCCTCTCATTACTCGCCGAACAAGGTTTCAACGGTTTTGTCGAGGCAGAATTCCTGAAGGGCGAGAGCGAAAGCGAAGATGTAATGCTGGACTCGCTGCGAAAAGACGCGCAATACCTGTGCGAGCTAACTGCGAAATACCGACGCGAAGATTAACGACGTAGCATCTCACGTTCTTTTGCCTAGGGGGTAACGATGCGCATTCTTTTCCTAGATCTTGATACTCTTCGACCCGACCATCTGGGCTGTTACGGGTACCATAGAAACACCTCGCCCAACATAGACGCTATTGCCAAGCAGGGTGTCCTCTTCACGAATTACTACTGCTCAGATGCACCGTGTCTGCCCTCGAGAGCGGCACTGTTTACGGGGCGGTTTGGGATACACACCGGAGTTGTAGGCCATGGCGGCACGGCCGCTGACATGAGGCTGGAAGGTAGCACCCGCGGTTTCCGGGACCGTTTGGATAAAGAAGCTATGACCATCATGCTCCGGAAGGCCGGTCTGAAGACGGTCACAGTCAGCCCGTTCGGTGAAAGACACGGAGCATATTGGTTTTACGCAGGCTTCAACGAGATGCACAACACCGGCAAAGGGGGACTCGAATCAGCCGAAGAGATTACTCCGACGGTCCTGGAATGGATCAAATCAAACGCCTACAAGGATAACTGGTTCTTACATGTGAACTATTGGGACCCGCACACGCCCTACAGAGCACCTCTCGATTTTGGCAATCCTTTCGAGAACGACCCACTGCCTGCCTGGCTCACCGAGGAAACTCTAGCAAAGCACAGAGAGATGGTGGGTCCTCACGGTCCAAGGGAAATAAACATGTACGACAACCGTACGGATCCGAGGTATCCTCGTCACTTGGGCGAGATCAAAGACATGCGCGATCTGAAGCAGTTCATCGACGGATATGACTGCGGAATCCGTTACATGGATGAACACATAGGCCGCATCCTAAATGCTCTGGACGAACAAGGGGTTCTTGACGAATTGGCAATAATAATCTCTGCGGATCACGGGGAAAACCTAGGTGAGCTCGGACTTTACGCAGAGCATGCTACCGCTGATTACATAACGTGCCGCATACCGATGATCGTACGGTGGCCCGGCGGGAAGGCAGGACATATCGATAACGGCCTGCACTATAACTTGGATCTAGCCCCAACGCTTGCCGAACTGCTGGACAAGCCCAAGGTAGCTGCTTGGGACGGACAAAGTTACGCTCCCGCAATACGCGAGGGCAAAGACTGTGGACGAAAATATCTGGTTCTGAGCCAGTGCGCTCACACGTGTCAGCGAAGTGTGCGATTTGAGGACTGGATATACATAAGAACCTATCACGACTTCTATCACCTTTGGCCCGAGGAAATGCTGTTCAACGTGAAGACTGATCCCCACGAGCAGCGAAACCTGGCCCCAGACCATCCCGAAGTTTGTAGGCGTGCCGCTCACTATCTCCAAGAATGGCACGCGGAGATGATGAAGACAATGCCTGCCGGGTACGACACGGATCCACTGTGGACAGTAATGAAAGAAGGCGGACCGTTCCATGCGCGAGGACACCTGAGATCCTACTGCGAATATTTGGAAAAGACTGGACGCGCTTGGGCCATTCCGGAACTTAAGCGGCGACATCCGAGAGAGTTCGAGTGATGGACCGCATTCGAGGACCAATGCCGATTGTAGAATGCACGAGTACAGACTCCAACGCGTTGGCAGAACAGAAGAATATGACGGGTATGCGAGGATAACGAGATGTTCATATTCTTCGGAGCAGGAACAGGTATAGCTTTTCTGTTGTTGGGACCATTCATCATCATCGGCGGACTGAGACGACCGCGCGACAGGAAGCGACTGGTTTGGTCGGGCTTTGGTTCTATGGTAATTGGACTAGGTAATTTGTTAATGCGCAAGAACCTGCTGATGGGTTTGGCTCTTGTTGGCATTGGGTTGTATATTGTGATCAAAGCAGCGTTCCTGAAGGAGGAAGAGCAGGAATCGTAGGGGAAAATTGGCTTGCAGAAAAAGATGGGTTTTCAAAGGAACAATTGCTTGAAGCGTTGGGTGTTCAGCATTGTGTTGTTTGCATGCGTTTTGGTCGGTGCCGTAGCCTCAGTCGATAAACCAAGAGTTGTCGTCATGACGGACATTTCCACGCTGAAGGTTGGCGTGGGAGAACCAGACGATACGCAGTCGCTGATACGCTTCCTGCTCTATTCGAATGAGTTCGATGTTGAGGGTCTGATCGCCACCGCTACTGGACGCGGTGGCGAAGTGCACCCTGATTATATCCAAACCATTATCCGAGCATATGGGGAAGTGCATGCCAACTTAGTCAAACACGATCCTCGTTATCCGAAACAGGAGTTCCTGCTTAGCCTTGTCAAAGCAGGTCTTCCTGGAACCGAATGCATCGGGGAAGGTTTAGATTCCGAGGGCTCCAATTGGATAATATCCGTTGTTGACAAGGCAGATCAACGGCCGGTTTGGATTGTCATTTGGGGCGGTCCCAGAGAGCTAGCTCAGGCACTGTGGAGGGTTGAAAAGGAGCGCACAAAGGAAGAGCTCGCTGCATTTAAGTCGAAGATTAGAGTTTTTGCCATATCTGATCAGGACAGAACCGCCAGCTGGATAAGAGCACGGCATCCCGACCTGTTTTACATCACGAGCAAGCTGGCTTTCCGGGGTATGTATCGGGGAGGTGACGAATCGCTCGTCAGCATGGAGTGGGTAGACACGCACGTAAATCGAGGCCACGGTTCTTTGGGCCTTGCTTATCCAAACTACGACGGAGGCGACCCTTGGGGTAGAGTGAGAGGAGTCAAAGAAGGTGACACACCTTCATTCCTTTACCTAATACCGAACGGCTTGGGCAACCCTGAGCATCCCGAATGGGGCAGTTGGGGCGGCCGGTATATAGGCAAAGGTAAGCACTATTTTGATGCCAAAGACATTGTAGAATCTAATTCGGCAACGGTTTGGGATGAACGCGCAACGGTGTTCAGATGGCGTCCTGCGTACCAGGCAGACTTTCAAGCTCGACTGGACTGGTGCGTTCTGCCTCCTGAACAAGCGAATCACCCACCAGTGGTTTCAATAGATGGACCTTCTGAACTGCGAGTTCGCTCGGGAGAGAGGGTTGACCTCAAGGCATCTACGTGCAGCGACCCAGACGGCAATCACTTAAGCTATCGATGGTTTGTCTATCGAGAGGCCGGAACTTACGACGGGACAGTGGAAATACACGGGGCACAGTCGTCTCAGATGTGGTTTACGTCTCCGGAAGTCGATTCTCCCAAAACCCTGCACATTGTACTAGCCGTCACGGACGACGGCGATCCGCCGCTCACTCGATACGGCAGGGTCGTGGTTACGGTTGAACCGCGATAGTATACCTCGGTCGCGCCTGCGATTAACATTGTGCTCACCCACCTGCACAAACACATCTTACTCAGGCAGGATTAGGCCGGCTGTAGGCACCGCTCAAGTCAACCTCCAGCACCGAAGGATAATTGCGATGCATCCATATTGATGTCGTCGTATTGCCAATCGTCGAGTTCTACTGCTAGAATCTACGCTGAAATGGCTGTAGAGACGCGCGAGATAGAAAAGCAAATTGAGAACTCCACCGTCGTAAGAACGGGAGTAACGCTGCGAGCAATACTGCTCGGACTGGTCCTGATAGCCATTAACAATTACTGGGTAACCGTAATCGAAGTCAGGTGGTATGCTCTTGACGGGACGTGTTTGCCGCTCTTCGTAACCCCTATCTTCATTCTCTTTCTACTTTCTCTCCCCAATGTCTGGCTCAGAAAGGCTATTCCCCGGTTTGCATTTTCGCGCGCCGAGCTGATCACGATCTACGTGATGGTAGTGATGGCCGCGGCTCTTGCCTCGCATGACCTGATTCAAAACTTATTCGGTGCCATAGGCCACGCGCATTATGCAGCAAGTGATTCAAACAAGTATGAAACCCTTTTCTTCCGCTATTTGCCGGAGCACTTGTTAATCAGCGATAAGCTCGCTCTTCAAGGATTCTACAGAGGAGCGATGGACCCATGGAACTGGCGGATTCTCAGTGTGTGGATCGGTCCACTCGCATGGTGGAGCTTGCTGTTGGCTACTCTCATCGGCATGATGATGTGCATGAACATCATTATCAAGAAACAGTGGACCGAACACGAAAAGCTGGTTTTTCCTTTGATCCAGCTGCCGATGGAAATGACTTCCGAGACTGCTGGCAGGTTCTATGCGAACAAGCCTATGTGGGCGGGCTTTGGTATCGCGTTCACCATAGGCCTAATAAACGGCCTGCACACACTTTACCCCTCAATGCCCTACATCCAAGGCATAAAGCACTATAACATTGGCCAGTTCATAGTGAACAGTCCGTGGAACGCAGTCACCCGAGGTGGCAATGGATTCCAGATTACGATGTATCCGTTTACCATCGGACTGACGTACTTTATTCCGCTTGATCTATCGTTCTCATGCTGGTTTTTCTATCTAGCACGCAAGATGGTCCAGGTCGTTGGCGCAGCAATGGGCTGGGACGCAGGTGCGAACAACCAATTTCCCTATTATGAATCTCAAGCCTCGGGAGCGTGGCTGGCACTTGGACTCATTATAATTTTGGGCAGCAAATCCTATCTGCGAAGCGTGTGGAGGCAGGCATTCAGCAGAAACAGCAGTGACCCCGCAGAGGCAGCCCTACATAGAAAAGCGTTCTATGGGCTGGCACTAGGTACTATTCTCCTTCTAGGGTTTGCACATCGGATGGGTCTGGCTGCCTGGGCGGCACTTACATTCTTCGGAATCTATTTCATACTCGCAATTGCCATCACCCGAGTCAGGGCAGAACTCGGAACACCGCACGAGATATACTTCGTAAATCCTCAGCAGATTATGGTTAGCCTCCTGGGCTATAACCTGCTGGGACCGGCCAACCTCACGCTTATCTGGACTATGTATTGGTTCAACCGCTGCTATCGAAGTCATCCAATGCCAAACCAGCTCGAGTCGTTCAAGATGGCTGACGGCGCAGGGATTAGTTTGAGATCGATGATCGTAGTCCTCGTGATAGCCACCGCAGTAGGGATGTTGAGTTCATACTGGTCGAACCTCGCGGTGTGCTATCGGGACGGCGCACAGGCAAAATGCATGGGTTACAAATGGTGGGTGGGTGCAGAATCGTTCGATCGCTTGCGCGATAATTTGACTACCAGGCCTGCTCCAGAACCCATCAGAATGACCTATATGGCCATAGGTGCCGCGCTTGTATTAGGACTCGGTCGGCTTAGATCCGCGTTTGTAGGTTGGCCTTTCCACCCGGCAGGATACGCACTGGCAGTAAGCTATGCTATGGACTACTTCTGGTTTGCCATCTTTGTGAGTTGGCTCATCAAGCTCATCATCGTCAGATACGGAGGAATGAAACTTCACAACTACCTGGCACCGCTATTCTTGGGACTGGTCCTGGGCGATTTCTTCATCGGTTCTATTTGGGCGATCATTGGGCCTATCATAAAGACGCAAACGTACAAGATTTTCATCTAAACTTTTATCTGAGATAGCATTTTGCCAGGCGCCCATTCACTGGCTTGCAAGTAGAAGGAAGATGCCGAAGCAAATTCTATACGTTACGAACGGGTCGAGAGGCTTCTTAGCTAGATAGCGCATCAGGAATGCAATAGCCGCCAAGCCCGCGCAGGCTGATGTAACCAAACCGACGCCGAACACGCCAAGTTCGCCCCAATCGATCCCCGCCTTGATGAGTTTAGCCAGCTCCAACAAACCCGCTCCGAGAACAACGGGGGTCGAGAGCAGAAAACTGAATCGCGCTGCCGCGGAGCGTTCAAGGTTGAGGAATAAACCGGCAGAGATCGTTATTCCCGAACGCGACACGCCTGGAAACAGCGCCAGGGCCTGCGCAATACCGATCACAATATAGTCGCCCCAACGCATTTCGGCTATTCCGCGGCGTTTCTTGCCGACTCGCTCAGCCAAGAGCATTATGAAGCCTACGCCTATCAAAACGAAACCCACAGCCGGCACCAAAAGATGCCAAGAACGCAAGCTCTCGATTTTATCGTTAAAAAGAAAACCGACAACGGCTGCAGGAACACACGCCGCAATAAGAGGCAAAACCATCCGCCCTGAAACGTCAGAGGTACGTGATGTGCTGCGGAGAAGTCCGGCAAGCATGTTTGCCCAATCCTTGCGAAAGTAAACGAGAAGAGCCACCAGCGTACCCCAATGGCACGCCACGTCAAAAGGCAGACCCAAATCGTGCCACCTGAAAAGCCTGGGGATTGTCACCAGGTGACCAGAGCTCGAGACCGGTATGAACTCCGTCAGGCCTTGAATGATTCCTAGTATTATTGCTTGCTCAATAGCGCTCAATTCCAGACTCCGCTCCAAAAATACTCATTGTCTGCAGCTTGAGACACTCCCACACGAGCTTTCGGTGCATCTTAACAACGTCAAGTGCTGCGAGGTCGAACGTAGTACCACCGAAGCAGCTCTCGAATAATAGCAGCCACGGGTGCAGCCAGGAACATTCCTATCACACCCAGGAACTCTGCACCGATAAGCAAAACAATAATGATCGTTGCTGGGTGCAAATGCAGCCGATGCTCCATCAGCTTGGGCAGAATAAACTTGCTTTCGACGAAGTGCATCACGCACACAAAACAAAGCAGGTAGATCGGAAGCGCCAAACTCCCGCCGGAGTAGATCAGCCCTACAAGAATGATTGGCACGCCGCTCAAAACAGGACCTATTATAGGTATGGCTCGGGTTATCGCCGCGAAAAGTGCTAGCACTACTACATAAGGCATTCTGAGAAGCGCCAGGACAACACCCGTGAGAACGCCTGCTATAGCACAAAGAATGAGTTGGCCGAACACATAGCTCTCAAGAATCTCACCCACACTGTGCCCAATCTGCATAGCGCGGCGCCGTTTTTGAGGCGGGACGAGGGCATACAGCTCATGTGTGAGACTTTTGTAGTCCAGCAGGAAGTAAAACGCGAGCACTGGTATCAGCACGAGCTCCAGCGCGTACTCCACCGAAGATGTAAGGAGCTTCAATATACGCTGGATGGAGTTAGTTATGCCCGTGGTGAGTTTAGAATAGTCAAGTTTTCCGACCAAAACCTTTATGCTCTCAGGCACCTCAGTCCTGTACCACTGGGCAACTGATCTGAAAAGCTCTCCCAGTTGACCGGCGTAGTCCCCTACCTTTTCGGAAAAATCACTGAGTTCCTGCTGAATAGGGTTGATAAACAGGTAGACGCACAAGGCTACCAAACCAAGAAAACCGACGAAAACAACGATGGTTGCCAAAAGGCGCCGATTTCGGGGTTTCATTCGCAAAGAAACAAACCCGCGTCTGCAAAGCCAGTCAACACTGGGCATCAAAGCATAGACTAGAACTATTGAAGCAATTACCGATACGAAGATGGAACTAAGCCTAGCGAGAATGCGCGGACCGTGACTCACGGCCAAGACGATCACGGCCGCCAACAGGGCCAGCCGAACCGCCAACCTCCAAACGATCGCAACAATGTGATCGCTGTTGTTCCCAAGCATATTGTTCATCGCATTCGCAGCCCAAAATCCCGAATGGCATTCCAAATGCGCTCAGCGGCGTGGCCGTCGCCGTAAGGATTTGCAACACGGGACATAGCCTCATAGGCCGCACGATCTTCCAAGAGTTTACACGCCTCTGCGAAAATTGTCTCGGTATTGGTTCCGACCAGCTTTGCATTGCCCGCTTCCACACCCTCCGGACGCTCCGTGGTATCTCTTAAGACAAGCACCGGTTTGCCCAGCGAGGGAGCTTCCTCTTGCACACCGCCGGAGTCGGTCATTATAAAGTAGGACGACTTCATTAAGTGCACAAACAGGGCATAGTCCGGCGGTTCGATGAGTATTACTCTGTCGGTACCCTCGAGCTCTGGAAAAACGATTTCACGCACAACAGGGTTCTTATGAACTGGAAACACAACAGTTACGTCGGGATAGCGATTGACGATGCGCTTTATAGCCCAGCAAATTTTCCGCATTGGTTCGCCCCAATTCTCGCGCCGGTGAGCCGTAACAAGAACCATTCGGCCAGAACCAATAGCCTCTCGAAGCCTTACGTCCTCGAATGTATAATCTTTGGCCGCAGTCATTAACAATGCATCGATCACGGTATTTCCTGTCACGAATATCGCGTCGTCGGGCACACCTTCTGCCAACAGGTTGCTCCGCGCTTTCTCGGTGGGGGCAAAGTGTAAGTCGGCCAGCACACTCGTCAATCGCCGGTTCATTTCCTCTGGGAAGGGGCTGAACTTGTTGTCCGTCCTAAGCCCTGCTTCAACGTGCCCAAATGGGACCTTGTGATAAAAGGAAGCAAGTGCGGCAACGAACGTTGTAGTAGTATCCCCTTGTGCCAGAACTAAATCAGGACGCACATCACCAACGATTTTGTCTAGCCCCTCCAACGCTCGCGTAGTGATTTGACCGAGCGATTGGCGTTCTGCCATAATGCCCAGGTCATAGTCTGGATGAATATCGAACGCATCAAGCACCTGTTCAAGCATCTCACGATGCTGACCGGTAACGGCAACAAGCAACTGGACTTCATCAGGATGTTTCCGCAGCTCTATGATAACCGGAGCCATCTTCAGAGCGTCCGGTCTGGTGCCACATACAGCAAGAATCCTCAATCGCCTCTCCCATGCCTCCAAAGATCAGCTTGGTGCTGGACAGCGCAAGCCGAAGGAACTACCGTAAACCCACCTGAGCTCACTTCACGCGGCAGAACAACGCATACGCAACTGCACAGAGTGCAAATGTCAGCAAATATATTACCCATATGACTTGGCGATGCGACAGTCCTCTGTTAAGCAGCCTGTGGTGTAAATGGGTAGTATCGGCTTCGTCGATTCGTCTGCCATTCACTGCACGCCTCAGCACAACAAAGGTGGTATCAAAAAGGGGCACACCGAGTATCAGAATTGGTGCTGCGATAGCAACAAGCGTCGCAATCTTGAAAGCGCCCGCTACCGATATTCCAGCCAACGCAAATCCCAAAAACTGCGCCCCGACAGTGCCCATAAATATCTTTGCTGGCGGATAGTTGTATCGAAGAAAACCAAGGGCGGCACCCGCCAGTGCAGCCGACATTACAGCACTCGATTGAAATCTGGCGCCCAACCTCAGCGCCATCAGCGTCAAGGTTCCCGCAGCAATAACGCAGATGCCTGCTGCCAGTCCGTCCAACCCGTCCATACAATCTACTGCTTTTGTAACCATCAATATCCAAATCAACGTCACTGGTATCGCGACCGCACCCAACCACATAACACGTCCACCCTGAAACGGGTTGGTCACGTACCTCACCTGCACGCCAAAACCGACCAGCAGCGCACCGCCAGCCAAAATTGACAGAATCTGGGCCCAACCCGGCAGCTCGAACTTGTCGTCAATGATTCCCATCAAGGCAACCAGCGTCCCGCCTGCAATGATGCCGAGCATCTGGTTGTCAAAGACGAGGTTCCGGTCAAACGCAGTCGCGAGCAGTACCCCGGCTGTGAAGCCGAAGTACATGGCAACGCCGCCCAGCAACGGAGTAGGTCGAGCGTGAACGCGTCGACCGCCGGGGTGAGCAATAACCCCACACCTCTGAGCCAACGATCTGACCAACGGGGTCAACGCATAAGCCACGACGGCTCCTGCTACCGCAGCCAATAACACCGATTTTGTTGGTTCCAAAGCAGTACCGACCGAGCTCTAGTATGTGCCGACGGCGTGACGCCGCCCTGATTATACACTGCGGTCTTAAAGCATTCAAGGTTCTTGACCGTCAATTCGACCGCTCTGGAGTGAGTCAACAAAAGCGCACTGTCTGTTGAGCAACCTCGCTGTAACCTTGTTGACGTCTGCACATACCGGTGCTAACATTCCATACACTGCCTCGACTTCTTGAACTGCTCATAACAACCGTTTCAGACGAGCATCAGCAAAAAGGGCTCGCGTAGTGAAAATCGGTATCGGCTCCTATACCTACACTTGGTCGATTGGTGTTCGCGGACATGCACCTGATCGCCCCATGACGGCGAGCGATCTACTTAGCAAAGCCAATGAGATGGGGGCGGAAGTAGTGCAAATCTGCGACAACGTGCCGCTTCACAAGCTGTCTGAATCCGAAATCGCCAGCGTTAGGGCTTACGCCGACTCATCAAACATCGAAATAGAAGTCGGTACGCGAGGAGTCAAGCCGCATCACATGATCACGTATCTAACTATAGCTAAACAGCTTGGGTCGCGTCTGGTGCGTGTTGTTATTGACACGGAAGACGACCACCCAAGAGACCAAGAAGTCGTAGCACGTATTAAATCGGTCCTCCCCGAATTCGAACGATCGGGCGTAGCAATCGCCATTGAAAACCACGATCGGTTCCCTGCGCGTTCCTTGGCGCGCATTGTTGAAACAGTGGGAAGTCCCTTCGTCGGCATCTGTTTGGACACTGTAAATTCTTTCGGCGCACTCGAAGGACCAGAGGTTGTTATCGAAACGCTGGCACATCTGACCCTCAGTCTGCATCTCAAAGACTTTGAAATACGCCGCGCGGACCACCAGATGGGTTTCGTCATTGAAGGAACACCGCTCGGAAAGGGACGTCTGGACGTTCCCTGGCTTTTGGACCGGATCCGATCAGCAGGACGTGACCCTAACGCGATTATCGAACTCTGGACGCCTCCCGAGGAGAAGCTATCGCAAACCATAGCAAAGGAAGACGCCTGGGCTCATGAAAGCTTTTTGTTCCTGCGAGAACTAACAAACGCAGCACACAACGCACCACCGCGTTAGGGCCACGTGCCTCGTGCGTAACAGCAAGTAGACTAAATACCGAACTTCTCCCCTACCCTAAAAAGTTCGCGAGCATTCTCTACCATTATTCGACGAACAACATACTCGACATCCTTCTCAGGAAGCCATCGCTCCTCAACAAGCTCCGATATCGCCTGTGCTATACCTCGGCGGGCAATCTCAGCGTGCCCAACAACTGTCTCAACCATTCGATAGTCCCCTCCAAAGGTAAGTATCTTGGTCACGGGCGCCGCCATCAAGAACTCCTTTAGGAAACGCACGCATGCGGTAGGATTGATGATCCAAGCCCAACACATGTCGGCATATGCGTTGGCATAATGCTTGCAAACAGCTATCAGCTCATTCTCATAGGGATAATTGATGTGCATGAACACGTAGCGTGTTTTCGGATGCGCCATCAGCAAGTTGCAGATATCGCCACCGTTGTATCGAAGTATGTGAAGCGGCATCCTATTGTGACCTGCGTAGTAGCCGCAGTGCAACTTCACAGGCAAACCGTACTCGTTGGCTTTATCTATGCAGTAGTGAAACAGATGGTCTTGGATTGCTTTGTTGTCCTCGGCGGTAAGCTCAGCTCCGCTTAAGCTACGTTCAAAGATGCTCGCAACTTCCTCAGCCTTGACTACCGCGAAGTCGAGTCGGCGGCTATAGTTCATCTGGTTCTTAGTGGCAACTGCACGCGGCCCGAACTTTGCAAATATCCCGTCGATAACTCTGTGGTAATCCTGTAGAGTCTTGACCTCCGATACCCCTGCCATGTGCCAGATATCTTCGTCGCGCCAGTTTGAGATTAAGGGAGGCGTACCTATGTCCTGCAGAAGAATGTCGGGGTGTTCGGTTTCACAAAAAACCTTGCGCTCCAATGAATTCACTTGGCAGTGGTCAATATTGGCAACCTCTTTTATAACGTGGCCAGTAAAACCTGGTTTGATGAGATCTCTGACCTTCTCGTTGATTCGTTCGATCGTGGAATCGGTGATGTCATCCTCACCATACAACTTTTGCACAGTCAGTCGCACTGAGAGCATATACCCTGTGTTTCGAGATGCCTGGTAGTAAGGTTTGATCAGCTTCCACTTCTCTTCCCAGGGTACTCCACGAGTCATCGCGCGTCGGAACTCCGCGGGCGGCATCCCAGCAACCTGGAGATCCGAATCGGCATAGTGACTGAATAGCACCGCAAAGTCATCCAGTCTTGAACCGTCAGCTGGTTCCAGTCGGAGTTTTTCCTCCATTATGTGCTCATGTGTGTCCGCAAGCGGTGTAGATTCAACCAGTCGAGCAATGTCGGATCGGAGAGACATTTCAACCAACCTCCTTTGGCTATACGGAATAGGCCTTGTACGTATATGTTAGACTTCACCGCTGCAGGTTACTTCTCTCGCGATTATTATTCGTGCAAGGGATTCCAGCCTTGAACACAGAACTTACAATAAGCGGTTTGTCGTGCTGAGATTCCACCCTGGTGTAGTTGGAGGAATATATGCGGAGGTCTGTGGCTCTAATTGGTGCAGGAGGCAAGATGGGTTCGCGCATAGCGGACAATCTGACGAAAAACGGTCAAGAGGCCAACCGTTATGAAGTGTTCTTCTGCGAGAAATCGGAAGCAGCAGCCAGAAGGCTTGAAGAAAAAGGTGTGCAACTTACTTCCTCCGATGATGCCGTCAGGCAGTCAGATTTTGTAATATTGGCTGTACCGGATGCTCTAATAGGGTCAATCAGCTCAACACTGTGTCCACTCGCAAAACCCGGGACAACATTCGTGCTTCTGGATCCAGCAGCCGCAGCACTTGGAGAAGTTGCTATCCGTGAGGGCTTAAACTACGTTGCTTGTCACCCCTGCCATCCACCCTTGTTCTTTGAGCAACCTACTCCTGAAGCACGGCGCGATCTCTTTGGGGGAGTTGCTGCAATCCAGGACATTGTGATCGCCCTAATCAGCGGAGCAGAGGAGGCATATGAACCAGCCAAAGAACTCTGTGAGACTATATTTGCCCCTGTACGAAACGCTTACAGAATCACTGTCGAACAGATGGCGATCCTAGAACCGGCCATGGCAGAAGTAGTTGCAGCTTCGGCAGCGTGTCTTATGCGCGACGCTATGGAAGAGGCAATAAAGGCCGGCGTACCCCGAGAAGCGGCCTACACGTTTATGATGGGACATGCTCAGATTGCATTAGCCATCGCGTTTGGAGCAATCTCATCACCGTTCTCAGACGCCGCCAAGGTGGCGATTCGCTGGGGTACCGAACGAATCATAAATCCCAACTGGCGCTGTGTATTTGAGCCGGACCAGATTCGCGCTGTTATCCGAGAGATGCTTTCAACCAATCCCGACCGGAAGGAGTAATGCAATGAGAATAATTGATGCCCACGCCCATCTCGGCAAGGATCCTGTCTTTGATGTCGATTTCACCGAAGAGTCCCTCTTGGAAGCACAGGAATCCAACGGAATAAATATAACGCTGGTGCAGCCTCCGACTGTGCACGATCTGGAAGGCGTAAGGCAGTGTCATGACGCTATTGCCGACCTGTCGCGGAGGTTTCCAGGAAGGTTCTACGGGATATGTTGTCCAAACCCACACTTGCCTGGGACGCAATTTCAAGATGAGGTGCGTCGGTGCATCGAGGAACTAGGATTTGTCGCACTCAAATTGCATCCGTTCGGCCACGCGGTCAACCCGCTCGGCACCGACGGCAAAAAGGTCTTTGAAACAGCCAGCAGGCTAGGCATTCCTGTAATGGTGCATACGGGCCCTGGTATTCCTTGGACACTACCATCTCTTTTGAGACCCGTGGCAGAAGATTACCCAAACCTCAAGATAGTAGTCGCGCACGCGGGCCACAACATCCTGTCAGCCGAAGCTGGGTTGCTGGCGGAGCAGTGTTCAAACGTTTATTTGGAGCCCAGCTGGGTAAGCGGACTGACTATCGAGAGCTGGGTGAAAACACTCGGGGCTCACAGGATTATGTTTGGTTCGGACCACGGCGAGAACGCCGCAACAGAACTCGCGAAGTATCGAAGCATGAAAATTACGGCCGAAGAACTCGCAATGATACTCGGAGGAACGGCTGGATCGGTGTTCGGGATACAATAGTCAGGGGGCGTAAAAACACATGCGTGCTGTGCGTTTTGCAGTGATTGGGTGTGGCTTTTGGGCTCCTTACCAAATCTCAGGATGGTTGGAAGTCGGCGGCGTGGAACTTACAGCGGTCTGCGACAGGAACAGATCGAAAGCTGAACAGATCGCGCGCCGATTTCACGTACCGCGGTATTATGAGGACGCAGAAACCATGCTCGACACGGAAGAAATAGATTTCGTCGACATAATCACAAGTGTCGAGTCGCACGCTCCACTCACATTGCTCGCAGCGCAGCGAGGCAAAGCTGTTATTTGCCAAAAACCAATGGCCCCAGACTTGGAAACCGCAAAGAGAATGGTGAGCGAATGCAAGTCTCGAGGAGTCCCATTCTTCGTTCATGAAAACTGGCGATGGCAAGTACCCATTCGAGAGGTCAAGCGGGCAATGATAGAAAGCGGGGTCGGGCAACCGTTCCGCGGTCACATACTTTATGCCAACAGCTACCCGGTATTCGAAAACCAACCGTTCCTAAGGGAGTTGGAGCAGTTTATCCTTACTGATATGGGCACACATATACTGGACGTAGCGCGGTTCCTGTTCGGTGAGGCGCAACGCGTCTACTGCCAGACCAAGCGCGTCAACACCGAAATCAAGGGGGAAGACGTGGCATCGGTAATGATGCTTATGGAGAATGAAGCAACCGTTACGTGCGAACTGTCGTATGCGAGCAAACTAGAACACGACCGATTTCCGGAAACGTTTATCCGCGTCGAATGCGAAAATGGTTCGGTGGAACTTGGACCAGATTACTGGGTAAAAGTAACCGTCGACGGAAAAACTACCGCGCAAAGGCACGTGCCACCGTCCTATGATTGGGCGACGCCTACTCATCAGGTCGTTCACGCAAGCATTGTCGACTGTAACGCCAACCTGTTGAACGCGATACGAGAGGGCACACCGGCCGAGACTACTGGCGAAGACAACCTGCGGACATTGGAGCTTGTATTCGCTGCATACGAGTCTGCGCGCACAGGCAAAGCAGTCAACGTGCCGAACTAGTCGACATCCCACAACCCGGCGGCGCGCATCAACTTTTCGAACTCTAATTTCTGCGTCTCAGTGAGGTCAACCAACGGCAACCTGCAATGCCGCACGGGAAACCCGCGACGACTGAGAACAAACTTGTTCACCGCAAACTCAGGAAACGCCGAATAAATGTGCCTGGCCATCGAAAGGCGCATCTGATAAGGCCAAGCGTCTCGTCCCTCTACGAACGCCGCGTAAAGCTCCGTCACAAGGCGCGGAAAGGCGTTGGGCATACCGGATACGTGACCCGCTGCACCGGCGGCAAGCGCAGTCAGACAATGATGGTCATCGCCTACGAATATTTGCAGCTTGGGGTACGCCGTGATGTAATGCAAAGTGGAACCCAGATCACCTGAGCTGTCTTTCACACCGGCAAGATGCGGGTAACAAGCCAGTGCTTCCACCACAGCATCTGTGATCCTTATACCGCTGCACTGAGGTATGTTATACAAAAAGATCGGAAGCGACACTGCGTCGAAGACGCGTTTGTAGTACTCGACAATGCCGAACTCTGAAGCATAGAAAAAGAAGTAAGGAGGCACCACCATAGCTGCGTCAGCACCGACGGATTCTGCAAACTTAGTCAATTCGATCGTTTCCCGAAGGTTCGAGCAGCCAGTTCCCGCCACCATAAACATTCTGCCCTTGTGTGAGGCGCACGTCTCGATCAACACCATTCTCTCTTCCACACTCATACTGGGAAACTCACCGTTGGTCCCCGAGACTACAAACCCATTGCAGCCTTCATCCTCAACAAAGCGCAATAGGCGCTTGACGTATTCAAAGTCGATGCGGTCTTCATCATCGAAGGGCGTAAGTATTGCGGCAACCACTCCTTTGAACTCAGTCATATATGCGCTCCAATTGATCGAAAACTCTGAAACTGCCCGAGCTAGTCGCGTCCAGATCACGCTCCAGCCTAAGAAGATTAAGTGCCAACCAGCCAGCGCCCGTCCGTGCATCATAGACGTAAGTCACAGGCTTCCTAGGGCGTGCATGGAGATCGAAGCTCAAGCCGCTGACGAAAAGGCCATTTCTGAGAAAGCGCATTATTGCGTCATCTGCAAGAACCTGGGCCTTGGTAAGATACCAGCTGTCACCCGTTACCTCGTATAAGTCAAGAGCAGTGCTTAAAACCGTCGACCGTGCCTCAATCGCATCTGAAACAAGGGAGCGTTCAACCACGGAGTCAAATTCCATATCGGGGGTTACGCTTCTAACTACTACATCCGCGAGTTCGAGCATTTCAGGGTCCTTTGTCAACGAATACGCAAGAGCAGCCGCCTTGGCACAGCGAATGGGTCCCTCCCAATAATCGGCGAGCTCTCCAGGACGCGCATCAGTACCATCGCAGTTTACCTCAGCACGAAAGCCGTTCTCACCTACTCTGAAGTAGCGATGATACGCCTTTAAGTATGCGTGGGCTTTGTCTAGGAACTCAGCGTCAGGCGACCACTGATATGCACGCATCAAAAAGAGCGACAGCTCACCTATTCCGCCACCGGAACAAGTCTTGGGTCCGCCCCAGTGTTCCTGTACGCAGTGGCGGACAAGATTTGTACGCGGGTCGCGAATCCTCCAGAACACTTCGCTCATTTTTTTCGCCCACGTCAGATACTTCGAATCTCCTGTCTTAGCGTGAGCAAGCGCAAATGCATGAGCGAAGAGTCCAGTGTGTTTTATGAACGTGTAGACGTCGTCGGACCTCCCAGAATAGTACTGCGAATGGCGGTTGCAGATGAAAGTGTCATAGTCGTGGATTTTGAAATCGTAGATGGCTTCTATCTCTATTCGCGTTTTCTCAGGGTCTTTCTCCCAAAGTATGTCATAAATCGTTGTCCAGCGCTCAAGCTCGTGTCCGTAGTAGAAGTAATGCCAGCCTGAGGTTTGGAAACACCCACCAATTATGTAGTCTAGAAAAACGTTGTAGAATATGTGCTCGCCCCAACCAAATATACCGGTCTGCTCGCTTACAAGGTTCTCCAAGAAGAAATTCAAGTACGCGTCGGCTGCGGCGCGATACCTCGTATCACCAGTCATATCCGAAAGCATATAGAGCGCTCGGATTGTTCCTTGATCGTAGATCAGATTTGACCCATGCAGATGACTCTTCCAGTAGAATCCGAAGTCGCGGTAAAGGTACTCGAAGCTTATAGCATACTCCCTATCGATTTTCTGGGGAGCCTTCGGTGGGGTATAGGTCTCCGGATCCAGACATAGACAGAATACAGGTGTTTCTTTCTTGCCGTAGCGATCCGTGCCTTTTTCAATCAGAGTTGAGAGAAATTCTTTCGACGCCTCTAAATACTTCTGCTCCATTGGTAACCCCTTGCTCAGAGTATGATCCTGAGTCTCAGCCGTCTAAATGCAAGACAGCTGAGGCCAACAATAAAAGCTGGTAAGCCGGTCGGCTCTGGCACAATTGCAAGTTTCATTATCGTATTGATTTCCGTATTGTCGAGGTAGTACACGGAATAGCCCGGGTCCCACTTCACGGCGAAATTTGAGAACAGGTGCGCTCCAACACCTTTTGCATACACCGGTACCAGGCTATTGGTGTGACCTGTTGAGTTCCAAGCAAAATGTACACCTGGCGTCGGCAGTATTCCAGCGCCTGGGCTGGCAAGAAGTACGTTCGGAAAAACACCTGAGGCTCTGGTTATGTAGCCAGTCTCGTGGTCTCCGGTAACGATAAGCAACGTATCCCGCCACTCCGGATCAACTTGGTTCACCCAGTTTGCAACCGCCGCCACTGCTTGGTCGAATCCAATCATTTCGCCGATTGTTTGGTTTATATTGTTCGCGTGGGACGCCCAGTCAATTGCCCCACCCTCTATCATTAAGAAGAACCCCTTAGGGTTACGGTCTAAGACTTGCATTGCCGCCAGTGACATATCTGCTAGCGTGGGATTCTCGGGATTTGCTCCGGATCCGTCGGCGTTTCGGTACTCGATGTTTCCCCCAGCACCACCATACAACCCGAACAATTTCGAAGCGCCTGCTGCAGCATTTGCAAGCGAGACAGCGCCGTTCGTACCAGTCCTGCGCTCGACAAAAGTCCAGCCCTGACCAGTTGTACCATTCTTCAGAGCACTGTACTCAGCTGAGCCTATGTAGCCGCTGGCCCAAGTCGGATGACCCCCTCCGATAATGACATCGATTGTCGGTGTGTCTCCGCGCGCGCCTTTTCCGTCGCCGTATGACGTGATCATCTCACGCGCAATTGCCGTATAGTTGTCGCGGTGGTTGTTATGTGCGGCAAATGCTGCAGGAGTTGCGTGACTGAAAGGAACAGTCGAAACTACTCCGGAAGCCAATCCCAGGCTGCGAGCATATTCGGTCATCGTCTGAAGCCGGTCTACGTCGTTGTGACTGGTAGCTATGTTGCCGTTATCAGTTTTGACGCCGCACGACAGCGCAGTTGCTGCGGAAGCAGAATCTGTAGCACCACTCTTCACATAATTGAAATTGCTC
>JARYME010000034.1 GCA_029907315.1 Armatimonadota bacterium
CACCATTTCGATGACTGATTTCCAGATCTTTACGCAGCAGGCTGTTCCAGCAACTATGCAAACACTGCGAGAGATGTACCAACGTATGCGAAGCAGACAAGCCCGTGATAAGACTCCGATAAGCGAGATAATTGTCCAGGTGGAAAGCGAAGCTGCGACGGTGCCTGCCGCTTCTGTAATCAGATCGGTGCTGAACAGAGCACACAGAGGAATCCGAGATTATGAAATTATCATTCCGGCAGAATTGCTTCGGCAAAGCCAAGAGACACAGCGGATCTTCAACATCGTTATGGCTGCCATAGCAGGCATATCTCTCTTGGTTGGCGGAATCGGAATTATGAACATTATGCTCGCTACCGTGAGCCAGCGCACCAGAGAAATAGGAATTCGCCGATGCATCGGCGCCACCCGATGGGACATAATTCGTCAGTTCATGCTTGAAGCGCTGGTCATAACGTGCGTCGGAGGCGCAATAGGCATATTCGCTGGGATCGGCGGTGCTCACGCTATAGCGGACTACGCTAGATGGCGCACTGTAGTTTCCACGCAGGCGGTCGTTGTATCATTCGGCGTTGCTGCAATGGTCGGAATCATCTTCGGACTATATCCTGCAGTACGTGCCGCATTTGTTGACCCTATTGAAGCGCTCCGATACGGATAGTCAAACGGCAAAATGGCACTTATTGAAGTTCACGACTTGAAGAAAACCTATAGAGTTGGGACGGTTGATATTCCAGCTCTTCGCGGCGTCACGTTTTCAATTGAGCCGGGAGAGTTCGTAGCAATAATGGGCCCGTCGGGATCCGGCAAGTCGACCTTGATGAACATAATAGGCTGTCTAGACAGACCCAGCTCCGGCAAGTATGTACTGGACGGCAGGGACGTCAGCCGCTTGAGCGATGCAGCCCGTGCGGAGATCCGAAACGCCAAACTCGGCTTTGTCTTTCAAAGCTTCAATCTACTGCCTCGTATGACGGCTCTCGCCAACACACTGCTGCCTATGATGTACGGGTACCGTCGGCGAAACCGCCGGGCAGCCCGCGAAGCTTTGGAAGCCGTGGGGCTTGCACACCGGCTTCACCACACGCCGATGCAGCTTTCGGGCGGTGAGCAGCAAAGAGTAGCAATCGCCCGGGCATTAGTTAATGATCCACCAATAATTCTCGGAGATGAACCAACGGGCAATCTCGACACAGCGACCGGCAGAGAGATTATGGCAATCTTCCGCAGACTCAACGAAGCCGGCAAAACCGTCATTATAGTAACGCACGAACTGGACATAGCCAGGTACGCCCGGCGCATTCTGCGTTTCAGAGACGGTCTATTGGAATCGGACGAGCCGGTGGCTGAGTAGGCGTCGAACCCTCGTTATCTCAGCACGAACTTATAATCGCCCGACCCGACCTCAAATCTGACCCATTGTCCTGCATCTGAGCCCGCTGTTATGCCTTCACCCGGAACGAACACGCCGTCTTGCCAAATCGTGCGCTCTCCTTCGTCAACTCGGCAGTTATTCTTGCCTATTTTTGGCACGAAGACCTCCGCAGCAGCATTTGCAGGCACGCTGACCGAGAGGATTATGCCGTCCTCTGTTCGTTTCCAGTCTGAGGTAAACACACCGCGCACAGTCTGAATGCGAGCCCTAGCCCATTTTAGGTCCCCAACTACGTGGGGTTTCACAACTGCTCGGTTCCAACCAGGCGCCAATATGGTCGGTGCCAAACCTGCCAACGCTTCATAGAACCACCCGCTGACAAATCCCAATGCCGGATGATTATGAGAGTTCATCCCCGGTCCAACTTCGTACTTCCAAAGCTCCCATATGGTTGTGGCACCCATTTTGATCATATAGCCCCAGCCTGGGTAGTCCTCACGCGTGGCAATGGTGTAAGCAAGCTCTGCCAAGTTGTTATCTGTGAGGACCTTCATAAGAAACGGCGTCCCTACAAAACCGGTGCTAAGATGTCCCTTGCGGGACTTAACGTCATTCACAATATGTTCCAAGACTGCGTTCTTGTGTTCCAGCGGCACAACTCCCAGTGCCAGCGGCAGGGCGTTCGAGAGTTGGCTACCATTGCCGTAGCTTAAGGTTTCCGGATTGAAAAACATTCTGTTGAACGCCTCTGCCGCCTTCTGCTTCACGTCGCGGTACAACTTGGCATCATCGGTCCTGCCCAGTTGCTCAGCGATAAGCACCAGTATGTCTGTAACCCAAATGAATGCTCCGGTCGATATGAGGTCTCGTGGCGTTTCGACAATGGCGATCCAATCGCCGTAGTTATTTCGAGTCAAAATATATGTCTCCCCTACTTCCCTTCTCAGCGAATCGACGTAGCGCTTGACTCCTTCGTAGTGCTCTTCGAGGAGAGTCTTGTCACCAGTGTGTAGATAAGTCAGCCAGAGGATTACCGGATATGCAGCCGACCACATTGGATCGCCCGGATTCGTTCCCCAGACGTGCGGAACCGTGTCCGGGATGCTGCCGTCCTCGCCTTGTGCATCCTTAATGTCCCGCAGAAACTTTGAGTAGGCAGGTGGCATATTGAAGTTGTACAGCATTGCATAGGCGGAAACTTGGGCGTCGCCCATCCAACCCTGCCTTTCATCGCGCTGTGGACAGTCAGTGGGCACAGCGTGGAAATTGGTGCGTTCACCCCAAACGCAAGCGCTTTGGATCTTATTGATTAGTCTATTGGAGCAGGAAAACTCTCCATGAGGCTCTATCGATGTATGGACGACACACCCGCGCAGCGTATCCAAGGTAGGTCTGCCGGGATAACCCTCCAGCTGCACGTACCGAAAACCGTGGTAAGTAAATCGTGGCTCGTATACTTCTTCTCCTTGTCCTTTGGTGATATACGTGTCCGTAGCCCGAGCTGTGCGTAGATTCTCCTGGTTGACTGTGCCGTCGGGATAGAGGACTTCTGCGTGTTTTAGGGTTACGATTGTGCCCTCAGGAGCTGACACTCTGAGTCTGCACCAACCCGAGAAGTTCTGGCCGAGATCAAAAACCCAGACGCCAGGCTTTACTTCATTGGCAGATTTAGGACGCATTGTCTGAACAACCTTGATAGGCTGGATTGTTTGGACGGAGAGCTGCACACCTGGCATCTCGAGAAGCTGAACCGGTTTCCAAGCGTTATCATCGAACCCGGGTTGGTTCCAGCCTTCCTGTTCTAGACGAGCATCGTAGGTCTCGCCATTGTAGATAGAGTTTTCAGTTATCGGTCCTGGCCACCAACGCCAATTTTCATCGGTGGTAATTACAATGTACGCGCCGTCCGCGTGCATAACTTCCAACTGAACAAGTAGCCGGGGTCCCTTCTGCCACCAACCTCTGCCAACCATTGCGGCAACGCAGTTGCGTCCCTTCTTGATTAGGCGCGTGATATCGTAAACACTGTAATAGACTCTCTTATGGAAGTTTGTGTAAGGAGGATCGAGTACGCGGTCCCCCACCCTTTTCCCGTTTATCCACAGTTCGTAATAGCCTAGGCCGGTAACGTATGCTCTTGCTAGCTTCACAGGCTTCGCCAAATCAAATTCTTTACGGAACATCGGGGCAAATTCGGTGGGCTCGTCCAACCCTATCCACTTGGCTTTCCAGTCATTCGAATCGAGGAAAGCCATTTCAAAAGTTCCAACATCGCTGAACTCACTCGGCTTGTCTCGCTCGTCCCAAACGCTGACACGCCAATAATAAGCACGGCGACTCTCCAAAGGCTTACCCTGATATGAAACTGCTGTCTGGGCTGAAGATCGGACCTTCCCGCTATCCCACATATCGGGTTTCCCTGATTCCAGCAGAAAGCGGTCTGAGGCCACCTGAATCTGATATGCAGTCTGCTCGGTGCCGCGCCTGTTCGAGGCTATTTGCCAGGAGAAGCGTGGTGTCGGATTGTCTATGCCCAAAGGCTCAGAGAGATACTCAGTAAGAAGTCGGACAACTTTTACATCTGAATTTAGTTCCGCTGATCGCGAAGATACCGCCATGGTTATCACCCCAAGAAACAGTATTGCACGCACGTGTGTCTGCTCCCTCCCTACTACTTGACACTGCTATTC
Organism: Armatimonadota bacterium; assembly: GCA_029907315.1. Classification (GTDB taxonomy): domain Bacteria; phylum Armatimonadota; class UBA5829; order UBA5829; family UBA5829; genus CALJES01. The sequence continues at coordinate 4,066 of JARYME010000034.1, forward strand.
TTCACCGCTCGTTTGCTGGTTGTCCTGCTTTTTCTCACTTATATTCGAGCTCTGAACAATGCAGTGCTCTGGAGGATTTCTCGCCACCTTAGGTAAAATTTACGTGGCACTTCTGCGTAGAGAGGACGGTTGACACAAAGGGATGAGACGAGTCGCGTGTGCTGTGCTGGCAGCAATATGTTTTGTAGTGTTGATGGGTTGCGGTCACAACAAGCCTAGTGCATCAACCACGGGCAAGATTGAGATTGAGGTGGCAGTATTCCAAGGCGGGTACGGGCTGGACTTCTTCGAGAAGGCCGCACGCGAATACGAGAAGCTGCATCCCAACGTTAGGATCCGAGTATGGGGCAACCCCAGGATTTGGGAGCAACTGCGCACCCGCTTTGTAGCAGGAGACGTTCCCGACCTATGCTGGCCCGGCTGGGGCATGGACACATGGGCGCTGGTATACGACGGCAAGGTAATGGAGATGGACAAATACCTCAACCAAAAAGCCTATGACCAGGATATCAAGTGGAAGGACACGTTCATACCGGATCTCCTTGAGAAGGGGAAGTACAGAGGACGTTACTATATTCTGCCATTCAACAACAACGTCTTCGGCTGGTGGTACAACGTCAACCTGTTCGAAAAGCACGGATGGAAACCTCCGAAGACTTACGAGGAACTGCTCAAACTGTGCGAGCAAATCAAGAAAACTGGCATAGCCCCGATCACATATCAAGGTAAGTATCCTGCGTATATGATTCGAGGATTCCTGATACCGTGGGTTATTAGCGCAGGCGGACTGGAGGCGTTCGAAGCAGCGCAGAAACTTAAGCCGGGAGCTTGGAAAAGTCCGGCGTTCCTGAAAGCAACACGAATGATAGCTGAGCTTCGAGACAAAGGCTATTTCCAAAAAGGTGCTATGGGTATGGACCACACAGGAGCACAAATGGAGTTCATACTCGGCCGAGCTGCTATGATTCCGTGTGGTACGTGGCTACGATCCGAAATGCAAAAACAGATTCCGCCTGGCTTCAAGATGGCTTACTTCAACCCACCGGTACTGTCCAATGGCAAAGGCGACCCGTCCATTACCCAAGCGAGCGCGGAAACGTGGATCGTGCCGAAGGAAGCGAAGCATCCGGATATAGGCGCTGATTTCTTCCGGTTTATGACCTCCCTCAAAATGGCCAAGAGGTTCGTTGTGGAAAAACAAACGCTTATGTCCATAAAGGGGAGCGACCAGGTAAAACTACCGCCGGACTTGGTCCTACCCGCTCGGTACCTAAGGAGTGCGAAAGCGACTTGGGACGCAGAATTCTCCGACTGGTACAAGGCAATGAACAAGGAAATAGAAGCAGCCATCGCTGCTCTACTCGCCGGTGAGATTTCGCCTGAGGAATGCTGTGAGCGAATGGAGAGAGCCGCAGCGCAAACTAGGAATGACCCGTCTATACCGAAGCACTGACATTTGATCCGCACGGTAAAAGTATGAACAAGCGCGATAAGCTGCGGGCTGCTGTCGTTTTCCTAGCACCAGCTATGCTGCTGTATGGTGTGTTCTTTGTGCTGCCGATGGTGCAGGCATTCTACGTCGCTCTCTTCCGATGGCGCGGCGTGTCTATGGAGAAGCAGTTCGTCGGCATAGATAACTTCCGCACGCTTTTCACGGGCGATCCTGTTTTCTGGCAGTGCCTTTCGCACAATCTAATGTTCTTAATCGTCTCCTTTATAACGATAATTCCATTGTCCCTCTTCTTTGCAAGCGTGCTTGCTAGCCGCATACGGGGTGCAGACGTCTACCGTGGAATATTTCTTTTTCCAAACGTTATTTCGATCGTGGCCGTGGCTGCGCTGTGGTCGTTCATCTACCATCCGACTTTTGGAATCTTGAATGCTTTGCTCAAAGGTATTGGCTTGGGAAAGTACGCTACTGGATGGCTCGGCGAGCCGCGGTACGCACTCCTCTGTGTGATAGCCACTAGCATCTGGTACTCGCTCGGCTTCTACATCGTGTTGCTGCTTGCCGGTATCAAGAGTATCCCGACGTATTTCTACGAGGCTTCTGCTTTAGACGGCGCTGGTTCCTGGCAGTCGTTTTGTCACGTCACCCTACCACTCGTTTGGGAGATATTGAAGCTTGCTGTCATTTATCTGATCATACATACCCTCAACATCTTTGGCCTGGTCTGGGTGATGACGGAGGGCGGGCCGAATTACCACACTGAAACTCTGCTCACATATCTTTACCGACAAGCCTTCGTCCAAAGCAACTTCGGATACGCAACAGCACTGGGGGTAGTGGTGTTTGTTTTGATTCTAGGAGCTTCGCTTGCTGCAGGCCGACTAATGAAACGCGAGACTGTCGAGTTCTAAAAGATGCGAGTCAATCTGAGCAAACGCACAGCGGCAACTGCGATCACTCAGGTTATCCTTCTGACTTACTCGGCAGTCGTCGTCTACCCAATGCTTTGGTTGATGCTGGCGTCGCTGAAAAGCTCGAGGGATCTTTTCGAAAACCCTTGGGGCATCCCGGCGCAGCTGCAATTCGTCAATTTCGTGAACGCATGGACAAAGGCAGGGATAGGTAGGTACTTCATAAACAGCGTATTCGTCACTGCAGTGTCCATGTTCTTCATCCTGCTCATAGGGTCTATGGCTGCCTATGCACTGGCAAAGCTTGTCTTCCCCGGGAGAGCGGTTATCCACGCGGGGTTCACGAGCGGAATGATGTTTCCCGTGTTCCTTGGCATAGTACCCCTCTTTTTGCTTCTTCGTCGACTGGGGATGTGGGACAATTACGTGGGACTCATCGCTGCTTACGTCGCGTACTCGCTTTCGTTCACGATATTTGTTCTGACGGGGTTCTTCCGCCAGCTTCCAAGCGAACTAGCCGAAGCTGGACTGATGGACGGATGTTCCGAATATGCTGTTTTCCTCAAAATTATGCTCCCTCTTGCTAAGCCCGGGCTAATAGCAGCCGGTATCTTCAACTTCTTCGGGATCTGGAACGAGTATCCGCTAGCACTAGTTATCATTGCTTCGGAAAACCTGCGCACTCTGCCGCTGGGGATTGCAAATCTGCTGATGGTGCAGCATTATGAAACCGACTGGGGAGCACTATTCGCAGGGCTCGTTCTCGTAATGCTCCCCAGTCTAATCGTGTATCTTATCTTCCAGCGCCAGATAACTGAGGGGCTCACTGCAGGCGCACTCAAAGGTTAGAGCCTACGTACGCTCAGCAAGCCTGTGAGTATCAATGAAGTATCCTGTTACTGGCCGCACTTGCCTGTTGGTTCCACCCAGGAAGCATCTATGAAACGCTCTCCGCTCTCGGATGTGCGCAGTATTCCGTAGACGCTGCAGATCTGTCCCTCTGTCAAACCGTGAGACGCCTTATTCACCCTAATCCCGGAAGTGCGCTCGGGAGTCTGGACATAGAAATAATCAGGCCAGACTGCGGACACGCACACGTTGTGCAGCTCAGCGCGAACTCCGTCAGCTACCCCTTTCAAAGCGGCTAAACCAACCACGGGTGCCGATGGGAACACAAACCGAACCCCATCGACCCATAAGTTGAATCCATAATCCCAGGTGTCGGCATGGATCTCTATGCTCGTAATATGAGCAGGATCAGGATTGCCGAACGTCGTCTGTTTCCAACCGTTGCCCGGTGCACTCGTCCACAGAGGAATTGTGTATGACTGCCAGCGGTTGCGGGCAGTATTAAGCAGGTCGTAAGGGCTGCCATTCATGTAGTATTGATACTGGAAGTAGTTGCCATTGGCGTCCTTGAGTCTGATCCATGGACTGCCGTTTTGGAATCCCGGAGTGTTGTTCACAGCATAGAAACTTATCTGAAGCGCGGTCGCGGTGCGTAGATCCCACTGCGCATTGAGAGTACGCGGATAACCCAGGCACGTATCGAACCCGCCGTTTGTTACGAACTTAACGGACCCAGATCCGGCAATCTTCCTTGAGGTGTCATCTTCCACATAAGTGTGCTCAGAATCCGACCCTTCTGCCCAGGCGTACCAATCGGACGCGTTGAGTTCTGCCAAATCATCCGGCGGATAATGCTGCACAGGCCCACCGAGGTTCAGCTTTCGTTCGAAAGTTGCAACCTCCGTATCGCCCTTAAAGTAGCGAACCACAGCTTCTGTGATGTCCAGCCAACAGTAGTCGACGGCATTCTGATACTCGACTCTGAAATGCAAGACGCCGTTCGTGCCAACAACTGCAACGTAACCAAATGGGTTGGGGCGCAGCGTGTCGCCGGTGTATGCGGGAGGAACCAAACTCTGATCTATGGGAACATTCGGGAGCACAAAGATTCCGTCAGAGTCCGTAACTCCTTGTGCCTTTATTTGTGAAGTAATAACCTTACCCATACCCGAACGCTCGCAGTACTGATACATCTTGACGACAGCACCACGCAGCGGTTGGCCGGTAGAAGAAAGCAGCCGCAAGCGGATCTCAGATGGCAAGTTATACATGAACTGACCATAGTATCCGTGCGCTTTGTCAAGCCAATGGTTCATCGCCAACGCGTGGAACTCCGATATCACTGGGCTGCATCCGTGCATAAGGCACGGAACGGCCGAATAACCCTGGCTGGAAACTTGGTTGGCACTGGGCGGAACGTCTAGCTGATATATGTCAATCATCCCCAGTTGATGGCCCATCTCGTGCAGCAGGCCATAATCGATGTCCTCAGTAGCGTTATAGTAACCCGACTGGCGCGGGTCCCCTTCCCCTTTGCGATAGCGGAACGGGAATATGGCAAAGTTGATTGTCTCTACTGCAGGGTCCGGATCGTAGTCGTTCAGCGCCTGTAGGATGTCATAGTGCACCCTTTTCTGACACCCCGCAGCGGCAAAAAGCTCGTTGAATCTAGTCATGTGCCTGTTGAGCCAATCGAACAAATCATCAGTCTTGGCCTGTGGATATAACAGGCTTGTATTCTCTCGGAACTGCTCTATTTTCGTGACATCTGCGTAAGTCAGGAATGCTACGGACTTCGTATTGATAGTAAGGGTGTTGTTTGACGCGCGCGCGTCGGTAACTTCTAGTCTGAATCCTATGTCGTGCGACTGCCCATCCCAAGTCCGCGTAAAGGTGTAAGTCGTAGTGTCGCCTGGCGCAAGATTAACCCATTTCGATTGGTAGAAGGTACTTCCACCATCGACGCTCCAAGTGCCTGTAAGGGTTCCGGACCAAACGTTGGTACCGCGGTTGCGCACAGTCGCTGTATACGTAACAGTTTCTCCTATATCCGGCCATCGCTTGGTGGAAGCCGTCTGTCCCATGCCAAGGGAAGTTGATGCGCTAAACCAATAGGGGCCAAAACCGGATGGCTCGGTTATGTTGTAATACGTGTATTGAGCAGCGTATCTAGGGTAGCGAGGCGTTCGACTGATGCTTATGACTTGCAGATCTGTCTCATCGTGCGGTGTGTAAGGACCGATGCTCGAAATCGTTTTCTCCTCGTTGCCAGTCGTAGTGACCGTAGTCACTGCATAGTAGTAACGCACGCCATTCTGGGCAGTGGTATCAGTGAATTCGGTCGTTGTGCGGCCAGTTACCACAGCCAAAGGGATTCGGCCTTCTACAGAGCTGAACGGTGCCGTGGATCGGTAGACAGCGTAATGATGAAACGCACCCGTTGGATCGTCAATCGGCCTCCAAGTGAGCTTGACTGCATGATTCAACGCAATGCCGGCTTGCCACGGCGGAGGAGCTAACTTTACGGTTGCTCCCTCCCGTAGGTCGATACAACAAAAGAGGTTTTCAGTTCGAAAAGTTGGAGTGTCTCCATCTCCATTGGATGTCGTCCAAACTATGCGCAGCGGAAGATACAACAAGCCCTCAGGAGAAAGCGAGGCACTTGCGCGAGCGTTTCCATCGGACGCAACCGTAAGCGTATCGATCAACTGCGGGGAGCTGCCCGCGTCTTTGATCGCGTAATACACACCTCCGTTGTTGTTGCCGACAATAATCACGCCGTTCTGGGTTACTATTGGGCAGGAACCTGTCATCTCCCAACCCTTGCCTCCAGTGGGATAAGACCACTTCACAGATCCGTCAGCAGTGTTTATTGCGTACAAGCGGCCGTCGCCCTGTTGACTAACGGTTTGGAAGTAAAATGTACTCCCGTCGTGACTCAGGCATCCTCCGCACTGTGCGCGTTGCGGATTCGTAACCCCCGGGACGTAGCTGTATACGAGTACGGCTGGATCCGACCAAAGCGGGACTCCATCCTTACTGAGTCCCACCACATAGATGTTGTCCGACCCCGCGGGGATGTACACGTTACCGTTCGCGGGGTCTATGGTCGCAGGTGCATCTATGGTCGCGGCATGCACCGACCAGATGTGTTCGCCTGTATCGCCGTCGTAGCAGTACACCCAGCCGTTTCGACCGCCGATAACGACCCGCAGCACACCGCTGTCGTTATAGAGCGCCGGCTCCGACAAACCGCAGTCCGCAGGTGTCTCTGCAAACCACGTCGTGAATATTGCATTGCCGTTATCGGTTCCCGCATAAGGTCTGTCTACCCACGCGTGGAGGAATATTCGCCCATCTGGTGCAATTGTCGGCGAACCCATAGAAAGCTGCCACGGATTGGGATCAGAACCATTGTGTCGGAATACAGAAGGGCCGACAGCACTCGAAAACGCCATCAGGGGGTGACCGTTTGGGTAGTTGGTGCTGCTGGTCGCATCATTGACCACATAAATCGTGGAGCCGTTGTTTGAGAACGCGGGGGCAATGGTGCCAATAGTTTCCCCGCCTGCCGGTAGGCCGTACCATAGTCTTTTTCCGGTCCAGCGGTTCATTCCTTGCACACCCTTCGGCCAGTGGTAGCCCCCCACTACGATATCCGAGCCTCCAGGTCCCACACCGTCAAAGAACGTCATCTGTGTGCTAGACAGGTCTCCGTCGTCAGGCGAACCCGGCGTCGGCTTTTGCCACAAGAAGACATCAAAGAACTGATCGTTCAGTCGGCTTACCGGCACGCTGAACGATGCCCTGCCTGTGTGACACATATCGCGCTGCTTCATCTGCCAAGATGCCGCCCGCACCATTGACGCCGATGTAAAAAATACAATGAGGAGTCCCGCTCCGAAGATACTCCTTAGACGGTTATTAGACATCAGTTCGACCCTCCAAAGCTTGATAAGCGGACAAGCACTACTGAAAGAAGCCGACCGCTGTTCGCAGTATATCCGCGCTCTTGTGGTCTGTCAACGAAAAGCCTCCCGCAGCTGCGGGAACACTAACCAAGACATGTCGGTCGTTGACTATAGGCACTTTATGGGCTATTCTGCATTTTGGGTAATTCCCCAAAAGATTTGGAGGTTATACTGCGTTGAAAAGATTATCGATGTCGGCAAGAATCGCGGTATGGTGCACAATGTTCGTCTGTTTATGCCTGCCAGCTGCATCTGCCGTGTATGTTGAGGACTTCGAAACCTACTCGCTAGGAACACTCACCGGTCAACAAGGTTGGACAAAGATAAGCGGCACCGGCAGAGCTGAGGTGTACTCGGACAACGGCCCCACGCTCTCTGGCAACAAATGTGTTCGAGTTGACAATCTCAGCGGCACATATATCACCCTGAGAAAGAATATCTCAGACCTTATCGCTGACAACAAGGTATTGACGATTCAGTATGATGTCCGAAACGTAACCAACGGCTCCCTCAAGTACCCGACCACGTTCCGCTTCAGGGTTCTTGATAGCTCGACCGGATACCCAGCCATAGGTAACATGCACTACGACGGTGGAGCCGGTCCCGCTTCTCAGGCTTACGCAAAATACGGCACCAGCAACGGTTGGGCACCCGGAGGTCCGGCGTGGACAGATCCCAATTGGCACACTGTAGTATGGCGCCTCAACTACGCTACAAAAGAATTCGTCAGTGTATCGTTTGACGGGGTTCAGTATCCACAGCCTGGCTGGTTCTTTGCCTATACGAGCAACAAGGCCGACCTACTCGAGATTTACTTGGCGGGACCTGACGGCAACAACGACATATGGGAAATAGATAACATTGTTCTCACCAGCTATCCGATCCCGGCTGCAGTTTCCATATCGCAAGCCAAGTCGCTTGACGACGGTGCAGAAGTAACACTTCAAGGGATAGTAAGCGCAGTTTTCCTGAATTCGGATCCACCCAGGTTCTACATTCAGCAACCTGACGGAGTGCCCTGCGGAATACAAGTAAGATGCACGGGACCCCAGCCCTTCGTTAACCAAAAGATCTCACTTACTGGAACAATGGCTACGGATTCCGAAACTGGCGAGAGATACGTCCAGGCTACTGCCGGATACCAAGTCACGGGATCTGGGAAGGTAGCACCTGTTGCAATGAACCTGCAAGCTGTCGGCGGAGGTTCACTAGGTCTTCAGCAAGGTGTGTATGGGGGCAGCGGTACCAACAATGTCGGACTACTGGTCAAAGTTTGCGGCAGAGTCACGAGCAAAGCTACCGACGGCAGCTACATCTACATAAGTGATGGATCTCCGATCGATGACGGCAGCGGCACACCGGGAATCAGAGTAGATCTCTCCGAAATCGAGGCGATAATGCGACCGGAGTGCCAGGTGGGCCACAACGTCGTTGTGGAGGGCATAAGTAGCCTTTATGCACTCGGTGGACGTAGCCATCGTTTGGTTAAACTGCGCTCAACTATAGATTTCACCAACTACTCACTCAAGGTTTTCAAGGTCATGGTCATAAACTTCGACCCGGTGGTGCCGTCCGTAGGCAAGAAACTGCACGAGGCTTTAGGTTGGAACGATCCGTGGTCTCACACGATAGCATACATAAATGACCTCAAAGAAGTAAGTGGATGTTGGGCGCAGTATCAAATTGTCGAATGGCATGAGGTGAACTACCTAGCTCACTTTACGGACGGCTTCCAATATACCGCACAGGAATTCTACGATATGTGGCGATCCTGCGGTGGCGGATGCAGCTGGCATTCCGGAACAGCTGATTACTACAGGATTATCAACGATTTCGGTATAGCAGCAAAGGTGGCCGCAGGTGAAATCGACGAAGTGTTTATGTTCGGGCCGCCGTTTGCATGCGCGTTCTGGGAAGCAGCGATGGCGGGACCTTCGCCATATTTTATCAATGGCGGAACTTACTACGTACCTTCAGCTAAGCGCAACTTTGCCATTATGGGATTCAACTACGAACGAGAAGTAGGGTGCATGCTCGAAGATTTCTGCCACAGAGCCGAGTGCATTATGAGCAGAGTCTATCGTCCTCCGCAGTGGTGGTTCCCCACTTGGCCCATAACCAACAACTGGGACCGGTTCAGAATGTACGACAAGATCAAATCAGGCGAAGCAGCATGTGGAACCTGCCACTATGCACCAAACAGTCAGTCGGATTATGACTGGGGCAACACGACGTATGTGTGGAGCTACTGCGACGATTGGCTCTACAACTGGCCCAACCTCATTGGTATCAAGCGATGGGTCAATTGCACCGAATGGGGCAACGGCGACATGAGGCTGCATCATCTCTGGTGGCTGAAGCACTTGCCGCGCAAGCCAGGTGTGAATTCTGACGGCAAGCAGAACAATTGGTGGAAGTACATTTGTGACTTCAATAGCTATCCTGAGAGCAGGTAAACTTTGACAGTGCCGCGTTGGTTTTGGCAAAGTCTTGGTCCATGTGGGCAAACCTCAGTCAGGATTCGCAGTCTCGTCGGTAACATACCGGTATTTTTGCCAGTTGACCTTGCTTTGAAGGGATGATATATTGCGACTGTCTGAGGTGTGGCTTTCCGCACCGGACAAAATTGACCTCAGGGCAGAGGCAAGAGGAAGGAGGAAAACAAATGAGAACGCTTTTTATGTGCTTGGCGCTCCTTGCGCTGGGCACGGCGTCGTTCGCTCTGAACGGCTACTACAACGACTGCTCGTCACTGGACGGATGGTCCACTCGCGCACCGCTCAGTGCACCGTACCTGGACTACGGTGGCACGGCTGTGTCAGCCGATACGCCTGCGGGCACTACCGGTTATCTGATGTTCGATCTCTATTACAATGGCTACACTGAGCCCATCAACATAACCGGCGGAGATATCACGCTGACCTGGCGCGTTGACTACACTGGCTTCGACGAGCCGCCAACCGGTCCCATTGGACTGTGGCTCCGCGTTTACTCGGGAACACAGAACCCTGATAAGTCATGGAACTTTGTCGCGCGTGCTGGTTATTTCTTCGAGGCAAGAATCGGCGAGGGCTGGACAACCAGGACCAAGTCGGTGGCTGCCCCTGAAGATCTCTACGGCGGTGTCCCGCTTGACCCGGCAAACGTGTACAAGTTCAGATTCGATGTAGTTTACTGGGACCCGGTGTTCTCGCCGAACAAGATCTCCATTGACGACTTCCGGATCACATGCGTCCCTGAACCAAGCTCAATCCTTGCTCTAGTCGCGGGTTTGAGCGGATTCGGAACACTCCTCCGCAGGCGCAGATAGACTGCTGAAGCCGAAGTTGTTCACTCCTGAAGCCTGCTCTGGCGAGCAGGCTTCTTGTTTTGTGAACGCGTCTACAATATACCACCAGCAGTACCAGTTGACAGCAGTGCTTTGATGTGAAACAATCCAGATGCAGGCCTTTGCCTTGGTTTCGACCAATAGGCTTGTTTATCAGGAAGAGGGGAGGATATCGAAATGCTGGTGTGCCGAATTACTCCTGCCTTACTTTACATCTTTTTTGCGATCAGTGGGGTTCCGTCTTTCGCGGCAGTAATCGCAGACATCCCTATGGATCGCCAAATCAACTTAGGTCAAGGTGATGCCATAACTCCACTGTATGGTAGTGTGCTGACTTTCCAGCCTGCAGCTCCACCGGATGAGCCCGACGGTTGGGCGAGACTGAACATCGTGGTAGGAGGCGGTGCCGGAAGCTGGTTTTACGGACCGTGCATAGATTTCGTGAAGGCTGGAATCGGACCGCTTAACCTTACAGATCCAACGGTCATCTACTATCTCGGTGTCAAGTGCCGCTATTATCAAGATCCGGCTACCAACACGAGGCCGTACGCGGAAGCGCCGATTTATTTCCGGCTTTACACTTATGACGACAGCAACACCATTTACAAGGGGTTCCGAGACTACGGTGTGTTCTACGGTCCAACCGGCGAATCCTGGTTCCCTACTTGGACGTACAAGACGTTCCCTCTTACTGAGCCTACCATCTGGCCATACACGGAAAGCGGGAGCTTCAACCCTGCCAAAGTCCACAGGTGCCGATTCTACGGCAAAGACACTTACGGTAAAGGCAGCGACTTTGTGGACGTAAAGAGCTTTCAGATTTACACCGTTCCCAAGCCCCGCTTCGTGCGCGGGATGGTAAAAGACGAGTCTGGCAAGCCTATAAAGGGCGCAGTGGTGGGTATAAAGGCATCGCGCCACGCTGCGGCGGATCCTCTGTTCTATAAAGTCACCGATTCTTCCGGAGCTTATGAGTTCAAGGTTGACCCGGGCACATATTACGTCGCCGCGTGGCGATACGGCTACTTGCCTACACCGGACACAGTCGTTACAGTGCAGTCGTCGGACGTGAAAGTTCAGGACCTTATCCTGGACGACAAGGCAAACGCCAACATCGCTCCAGCGTACAGTGCTCTGTACGCCACAAGCGAGGATCCAGCCGGCCAGATGGGCAAGGAACAAGGAGCAGACGGGAACTTCAGCACACGCTGGACAACTGCCAATCCGCTACCCGACAGTCAGCAGGACCAGTCGTGGATTGTCGACTTTGGTACATCTAGAACGATCACCGGAGTCACGATATTCTGGGAAAACGCATATCCGTCCGATTATTCGATCGAGGTAACGAATGACGACCCCAGCCCTTGGGCGGAACCTACGTGGACTGTCATCTACTCCGCTACCGGTTCGAATGGCGGTTGGTATTTCGGGTATGCAATGCACGCTGAGCCTTTTCGATTCGACCCACCTATCACTGCCCGCGGCGTGCGCTTCCACGTAACCAAGTTTGGGCCCTATCCTGTGTACTCGTGCTGGGAATTTCAGATACACGGAACGGAACCTGGACACGCGTTTTCGAGAATCTCAGAAGTAAAACAACTGCCGGACAATACGCCGGTTGAACTCCTGAAATGGGTATCCGTGTCGGGAGTCTACAACGGCGGCGAAAGCAACCTTTTCAGGGACACATTTTGGCTCGAGGAAGAAGACCGCTCGTGCGGGATCAGGGTGGAAGCCCCAGGTCATTATTGCTGGCCTGGCGAGCTGGATCAAGTGAGCGGGACCGTTCAAACGGACTCAGCAACCGGGGAGAGATACATCCAAGCAACGAGCGTCGGATACTTTGCGGACTTGGGCGCGACACCTGCGCCGCACGGCATGACCGTCAAGTCTATGTTAGAAACAGATCTGCCGTGGGGACTGCTTGTAAAGACCGCAGGGAAGGTGATCGGTCACGAACCTGACGGTTATCTGCTGAGCGACGGCTCCGCCCAGCCAGTTAAGGTGGTCAAAGAGGAGCCACTGCCGCCCATAGGGGCATTCGTTGTCGTCGAGGGCGCGCTTAAATCCGGCCCGCTGGCAATTTATGAGCAGAAGGGCAACGTTGATGGGTTCATCCGCCAGTGGTTGATGAATGGTGGCTACTGCGTGGACGACCCGTTGCCAGGCCAAGGGATGGGCGACCCAAACGATTTCTCTGCAAAGTGGAACGTCTGGCAGGGGCTGAACTTGGCTACTGATTTCCTTGCTTCACAAGGCGGCGAGGCAAACATATCGCCCAAGTTCGGCGACAGAGGGCCCAACGGCGGCGTGTGGTTCGGTTACAGTCGGAAGCCGTGGGAATCATATTTGTTTGGTTTGAACAATCCTCCGGTGCCTTGGGTGCCGACGAACAAGGCAATGATATGCGCCTACGCAAGTACTTGGGTTTTAGCCGACAGGGTTTACGACGGAATGAACGACGGACTCGAGATCTGGGTAGGTTCTGACGATGGTTACAAGATATGGGTTAACGGCACCCCCATCGGAGAAAACAACATATGGCGCGGTGTGCCACCAGTAGAAGCGTGGGATAGATATCCGGCACTGTCCTGGGAAGGTGATCTATATTCACTGCAACCGGGATGGAACCACATCCTTATCAAGGTGAACAACATATACGGAGGTTACGGATTTGGGGTCAGATTAATGCGGGACAACGGTGCAAATCCCCTGGTTCTGCCATACTATTCGGCGATCGAGTATCCGTACAACCCGTAAAAAGGCCTCGCATTGTGAATTACAGTTGACGAGTGAGCCTCACGACTGGCGCGTGAGGCTTTTCTTTTTCTCAAATTCGGAGGCGCTAGACAGCACAAATCAAATACCCAGCAATATTACTAGTTGACAAAACGACTTTCCAACGCAATCATGCGATTTGGCAGCACCAAGTAGAACTGACAGGCTTAGTTCCGCCGTAAATCCCCAAGTCGGACTGCAGGTAGTGGCCGGAAAAACCGATAATTAACGGGGAATAGCGGATGGACGGCACAGAGGCGGGCTGTGCGTCGTTCGAAGCTTCGCGTTCTAAACGGTGCTAGCACAAAGAAAGGAGGAATGGCAATTGCATAGGAAATTCGGCACCTTGCTGCTGGCAGTGACGCTGCTTGGAGGACTCGTAGTCGCCAGTGCTGCAGCAGTCTATCTGCCACCTGATCCACATCCTAGATTCAATGCTCAAGCGATCTTTGCTGACGGCAAAGTCCACTGGGCGGGCGGTTACGCTACGACAGTGACTAATCCCGTTAGCGGTAAGACCTACTACAACAACCGTCAATCCGGCTACAGCATCTACGATCCCCTCACCAACACCTGGTCGTCCTCGAAATGGAGCGATGATCCGCAGTCACCCGCCGGTATCGACAACAACGAGGACGGAATAGTAGGCGAGCCTGAGGGAACATATCCCGGCACCTGCCAAATGTTTGCCTACGACCGCAACGGTGATGGTAAGAAGGAGATCTGGATCCACGCCGGTTACCCAGTCTGGGAGGGTCATTTCTTTGTTTATGACCCGGCAGCCAACAAGTGGACCAAGGTCGGAGCTTTTCCGGGCTTTAGTGACGGAGGTTACAAAGCTCAGTACCTTGGCGTAGCTGCTCTCTGGGAGGAAAGTCCAACCCAGGCGTGGGTGCTGTGTGCAGGAGGAGGCTTCTGGGGTCCCGACAACAAGTCATTTGCCAAGTACAACATTCAGACGGATACCTGGACAGAACTTCCCGACTTGCCTGTAACGATGATCGGCCACGTTGGTGCGGTCATAAACGGTAAGCTGTATCTCACGGGTGGCAATCAGAACAATGTATCCGCAGCGACCGGCATTTGGGAGTATAACTGTGCTACCGGTGTGTGGACCACACCCGCTGGAGGAACCGGTCCTGGTCCTGTCGCCAACTTGCTGGTAGGCGTGGAAAGAGCCGCAGTAGGAGTCTACAATGGCAAGTTGTATATCATCGGCGGTCAGAAGGCTGATGGCACTGACTACAATGGTATCCAGGTATTCGATCCGGTGAGCAAGAGCGTAACGCTTTTGGGTACGTTGCCCGTAGCTATGAGCCGACACGGCGGATGTATCGACCCGGCCACAGGCGACATCTATGTCGGCGCTGGACGGCAAAATGGACAGTATCTGGCTTATGAGCCGTGGTGGAAGGCAAACGTCAATGCCCCATCTTTGACGTGGACTCGGCTGCCAGATGATCCCGCATACTTCCCATATCAGGACTGGGTAGCCGGCGGCGAAGAGCTGTCTGGCGTGGTGACCGGCCCGGACGGCAAACCGCTGCCGCAGTGTGTAGTTGCGGTAAAGAAGAAGGGCAGAGGTCCTTACGCTACAGCTGACGCGCAGTACTATGCTCTGACCGATGGTGCGGGACACTACAGCGTAACAGTGCCACCAGGCGATTACTACGTGGCTGCATGGCGCTATGCCTATAAGCCATCGGCAGACAAGGTCCTCGTTATGGGCGCGACTCCTCAGAAACTCGATTTGCAGATAACTGAGGCAGCGGGTCAGAACATAGCTCCTGGGTCAACCGTCTATGTGAGCAGCGCAACTGGCAACGAACCGGCGAGCGGGGCAGTGGACAATGATATGTGGTCCAGGTGGTCGACTGAAGGTGGCACCGGCGCGGATCACTATTACATCATCGACCTCGGTTCCGTTCGGGACGTTACCGGGCTGACGATCTACTGGGAGACCGCTCGACCCGGTATCTACCAGATAGACGTCACCAATAACGACCCGAACCCCGCGGGAAGCCCGACGTGGACAACCGTCTACACCTGCCCCAAGGGCGGTGGCGGATTCGACATGGGCTACGGCCACTTCTTGGATGCCATCGGCTTCACAACACCTGTGAAGGCTCGCGGGATCCGGTTCCACTGTATGGCATTCTCGCAGTGGTGGCAGGGTAATTACTCTGCATACGAGTTCGTTGTCCATAACACCAATCCGGGAACACCACCGATCAGCATAGCTGCCGCGAAACAACTGCCTGACGGGTCGCCCGTGGAGCTCTTCAGCGTGGTCTCCGTATCCGGCGCCAGCGAGTTCGGAAACAGCAAGATCTTCCCGAACACGTTCTGGCTGCAGGAATCCAATGCCAGCGGCATCAGGGTTGAATACGACCAGCCCGTGGCATGGCCAGGCGAGTGGGACTACGTGAAGGGCACGATCGAGACAGACCCCGTGACAGGTGAACGCTACGTGCAGGCTACAGAAGTTCAGACCTGGGCGTTCCTTGGAATTGAGTTCGCTCCACAAGCTATGAACAACAAGGCTTGTGTGGAGACGAAGAATCCTTGGGGAATTCGTGTAAAGACCTGGGGCAAAGTCACCGACATGGTCCCGAACCAATTCATGATTAGCGACAACGTCGGCGCTCCGAACCAGGTCGATATCCAGGTCCAGCGCAGCGGTCCGGCACCTGAGATTGGCGCATTCGTCACCGTCAGCGGAGCGCTCGCCGGCGGCGGCAAGCTCTTCGAATGGCCTTTCGACGGTTACATCCGGAGCTGGCTGATGCATGGCTCGTATGCTGTGCCGAACCCGGGCGGCAACGAGTACGACTGGCAACAAGCGAACCTCAGCGAGGACTTCCTCGCATCGCAGGGTGGCGAAGCCAACATCCAGCCGCGCCCCGGCGATGTCGGTCCTAACGGCGCTCAGTGGTTCGTATGGACCATAAAGCCGTGGGAAGCGATAATCGACCTGAACAAGCCCACCTGGAAGCCTTCCGGTCAGAACCAAGGCTGCATCTACGCCAGCGTGTGGATCTGGGCCGACAGAACCTACACTGGCGAGAGCGGTGACGGTCTCGAACTGTGGATCGGTACCGACGACGGTTACAGGGTCTACTGGAACGGCAACATGATCTACGAGAACAACATATGGCGTGGTGTGGGCAGAGACCAGGACAAGATACCGAACATCGACTGGATGGGCGGCGACCTATACGTTCTGAACCCCGGCTGGAACCACATCCTGATGAAGGTAAACAACATCACGGGTGGTTACGGCATGGTTCTCAGACTGATGGTCAACGATCCTGCCGGCACCGGCGAGAAGGTTCCGCTGGTCCTGCCGTACTCGGTCGTTCCTTGGTAGGCTGACTGCGAACTGAGCTGAATACGAAAGCCCCGCGCTTTGTTAGCGCGGGGCTTTTCTTCGCCACAGAAGCTGAAAAACCGACCCACAGGCAATATCAATAGAAGAGGAATGGCCACCAGTTCTTCATTGGCTTGCCTTGGTCGTCTTTGCATTTATTGTCCAAACCAGGCATATTCTGACGCCAGTAGACAAGCCATGCACCCATGCAATCAGGGGCAAGATCCTTGTATTGTTGGAACTTGTCTATAGTCCAGGGTTCGGCTAGGTCTTTGCCGTCCGGACCATCAAACAACCGATAATGTTCTATCGTAGACATAACAGGGAACGGACTTGAGAGGTCATAATGATGGCGGCCGTTCGGGGTGAAATGTACGTTGCCACCTACGCACACGTAGTTCTCTATCTTGTATTCTTTGTTACCGTCCTTGATTGTCGCCGTGTGAGGATCCGGATACTCAATTCCCTTGCCTTCGCCCCAGAGTGCATAGAATGAATTGAAAGGCAAACCATACCGCTTGTCCAAGTCCAT
Source organism: Armatimonadota bacterium (assembly GCA_029907315.1). Lineage (GTDB taxonomy): Bacteria > Armatimonadota > UBA5829 > UBA5829 > UBA5829 > CALJES01. The sequence continues at coordinate 21,255 of JARYME010000034.1, forward strand.
GCCTGCGTACTCGTAGAAATACTTGGTGAAATATGGAATGACCCTGGAGTGTGCCATTCCCTCAATCGCGTGACTCAAACTCTCTACATTGCACCCGATACCACGCTCAGCATTAATAAAGCTTATGCGCAGGCTGCGACCATGCCAGGGCTCGTTCGGATCCCCACCATTACCAGCATGGCGGTATTTGCCCTTGACTTGGTTGAAGTTCTCGTCATAGACGGGTTTGAGCTCAGTGCATTCAAACGGAGCACCTGCATCGCGCTGATAGGCAAAGAACCATAGTTCGTGAATAATACCCCTGTCGACCAGCTCATGCAGTTTTAGGTAGCGCTTGGGATTGTTGGGATCCTTGATTCCGTAGTACTCAGCGAACTTGTCGCTATACAGCTCAGAGTAGACAAAATTAATCCCTTCTTTCCAATTTGGCACACGCGGGTATTTCGTTGAATTGCCATCGGGGGTCTTCGGATAGGGCTCAGGATCTCGGAGATCAACTATTTTGAGGACCTTCCACTCAATGAATGCCGGAGCGTTTTTATCCTTGTAGCCGTGATAACGTGTGCCTTCTGTAAGGGCACGACAGAGCTGATCAGCCATCCGGCGTGCATTCTCCTGGCTGAAGCCGTTGGCAAAGTTGAGGACCAGAACTCGTGGGTTCATCTTTCTGATCTTGTCATGGTTCTTAGCAATCCACGGATCGGAATTTGCTTTACTGACCGCGTTGGGCCACACCGTCAAATCTTTAGGGTAGTTTGGTCTCGCTATATCGGTATCAGCGCCAGCGAAACCAAGTGTCAGCCAAACGCAGCACACCGTGAAAACCCACTCAAACGTGCTCATATGTCAATCCTCCGCATACATAGCAACCTTGGCTTTCTGAAACGTCGCCCCTGGCGGCGGCAGTTTCTTCAGTGCCTTATCATAGTTCACTATATATTCCCACCAGTTGTTATAAAATCCATCCGTTACTCCAGGAGCTTTGGGAATATGCGTCATCCACCAAATGTGGTGGTTGACGATTGCCGGTGCGGTATCGCTGCTGCCCCACCCTCCGGTTTTAGCACTTAGAAGCTTCTTCTTGCGAGGGAGATTGGGATAGGTGAGCCAATCATCAGCATATGTCCAGACCTCGCGCATGTTGTCCCAGTCATAGTCGCTCTCCGAATTTGGGGCATAATGCACACTACCAACCTCCGACTCCCCCGGAAAGTCTTTGTCCACCCTCGTGAAGCGATTCCAGATGTTATCGCCGTTGCGTTTGTGATCCCATATACCTTTGCCCACAGTCAGGGAGAGCACGCTTTCTATTCGATGACAATAGCTCTCAAGCATCTCCCCTTCACCGCGTTCATAGTTCCAGCCCATAACCCAGATGGTTTTACCTACATCGGGTATGTCATACGGACGGTAGAACCAGGGATTGTCGGTCTGATAGGGAATTTTGTCTCCTGGTGTTTTCCAGTGGAACTCATCCCAGTCGAAGTAAGGAGCGCCCCAGAGCCAAATTTCCGAAATGTTCTCCTTTTTGATGCGCTCGTACAGGTTGAACTGTTTGAACATGCGTTTGAAGCTTGTCATTCCGGGAACTGCCTTGGTGCGATCCTTTTCCCAAACCTCTAGAAAGGTCTTCTCGTCGTAGGTGTAACCCGATCGCTTGGTCGGAAAGCCGTTGTGTTCGATAATGTCCACAACCTTGTAGTTCACGTAACCACCACTGGCTTTGCGAACGTCTTCAATCATAGCTTGTGTCAGCTTACGCGGGTCATTCCATTTCATGTATTGCGTAAGCTTTTGGTTGCCGAGAGTTTTGAGAATCGGGTCGTAGATGATGACGATTACATTTACGGTTTTCTTGCCGACACCGCCCGACATCGAGGGCACTCCCGAAAGCGATGCCGCCATAACAATGGCCACTGCAACTGCCGCCTTTATCAATCTGTTCATCAAACACCTCCTTCGGATCAGATACCCAGATTCTACATCGCGGCCTAGTAGTTGACAAGTAAGGTCAAATATGGCACCATGGTGAAGGTCTTGACGCTGCAGTCGCAGCGGAACAATGCATCCCGCTGCAGTCGTCAAATTAGCTGCAAGCACCGTTTCACTGTTTTGTTTTCTCTTTCAGCTTCACGCGCTTTCTAGGGGGACGTTTTCATATGACTAAGAAGAAGTTCGGCTTTACACTTATTGAGCTCTTGGTCGTAGTTGCCATTATCGGTATACTGGCTGCGATACTTTTCCCGGTTTTTGCACGAGTTCGAGCCGCCGGGCGCGCCGCAGATTGTCTATCGAATATACGTCAGATCGGCAAAGCACTCAAGGAATATGCAAGCGACTGGTCTGGCTATATGCCTCCCGCCGGTTACTACTACACTTGGCTTACAAGTGAGAAAAGGCCTGATCCAAGAGCCTGGACGGGAAGAATCTGGACCTACGTAGGTGAAGAGCGTGATATATTCATTTGCAAAGAGCTCACGATGGAAAAGACGCCCAGCTACGCGATGAACTGGCGTGCCGTCACAAGCACCGACTACTCGAGTCCGGAACCTACACAGGGACACATAAGCTTTGTATCGGGGCCGACGTTCATACTCGTTTTTGAGGTTTCGCCGGCAAACAAGGGCGCTCTCGATTACGGAGACTGGGATCTCACCAATGACGACCAAGCCGACGGCGAAGTATACGATAAGTCTTGGACCGATAAAAACGGTAAGACTTATGGCGCAGTGCGAGCGCCCTATTGGTTGAGACTGCCGGGTCCGCATAACAAAGGCATCAACGTGGCATTTGGCGACGGGCACGTCGCACGCATCACCGAGTGGATTCCGGGAAAGATGACGTTCGCGCCGATCTCACCTACGGATTAAAGATTTCCAACAGTGTCTCCGAACCAGACTTACTGACGTGTCGCAAACTGCCGGTTTTCAACTTGGAGACCGGCAGTTTTTCTTGCCTTTGAGCGGTGCGGAAAGCAGGAAAAAGGGATGTTTGCGGCAAAGTTGTAACCGCTCATTTACTTTCTCAGCAGCAACAGGAGGCAGCAATGCGATTACTCTCAGTCTTACTGGCCGGCATTTCGCTCTTGTTAGCAACTACGGCATTCGCCGACACGCTCGAGCTGAAGGACGGCACCATCATCCAAAACTGCTACGTCAGGGATGAAGGCGTCGAACTTGTAGTGTGGAAGAGCCTTGCCGACGTTGGAACCCCCAATTATGTCGTATATCCAAGAAGGAAGGTCAAGCGATTCGAGGTTCAGAGGGGTGACGACTGGGACAAGCATCCCAACCTACCCGATCTCACTGTCACATTCATAGAAATCAATCCGAAGCTTGCAGGGCTGCATGGCCGAGTTGATTATGACCAATGGGGCAGACCTATCCTCAAAGGCGGTCCCATACTCGACCTTGGCGAGGAAACCGCTATGCGTCCTCAGGATGCAGTCAAGAATCTGAAGCTGAAGTATAAGCCCGGCGAAGAGATAACGCTGACCGCGCATGTGAAGAACGTCGGTTTCGCGGTAGCCAAGCCGTTCAGATACACGTGGCTCATAGACGATAAGGAATTCAAGTCGGGAACCTACGAGAAGTCGCTAAAAGAAATGGAAGAGGCCACTTTCTCTATCAAGTGGAGGTGGCAGGAGGGATTCCATAAGGTAACATTCGCCGTCAAGACGGACCAGCCGCAGATTGCAACCATTAATGACACCGCCACAGACCCTCTCTGGGCATTCACGTTTACATACGTAGTCTCAAAAGGACGCGTCGCCGCGTGGCACCAAAACCGCACAGCATACGGCACTTTCTGTTTCGAAGACTACTACCGCTGGCACCTGGATATCATGAACAAACTCTTTGAAGCCAGCAAATTTCCTTCATCGCCAGAGGGAATCAAGGCGCGCGTACGGTTAGACCGCATAGTGTACGCAGACGATGTTGAGAAGGCTATTGCAAGCCTGGTAGCACCGGACGGTATCCGCTACGACCAAGGCGGGTGGAATTGGATAGATGACCAAGACCGCAATAAGAAATGGGAGCCACCGACCAAGGAATGGCGAAACTCGACAGAATGGTCCCTTCCCCACGAGCTCGGACATCAACTCGGGTTGACCGACTGGTACGTGCTTGACTACGGCGGAGACGAAAACCATCTTTGGCATGATACAGGCGAGAAAATAACCCATTTCCAGAACCATCCGATCCAGATGATGCATTGGCACGGACCCCAAGTCTATGGTGAAGTCGATGCCGGCTACCTCAATATGACTTGGGACAAACCGCGCGGACACTTCGGCGACTACTACTTCGCCATTCCAAGGAACAACTACCTTAGAATCGTCGACGTCAATGGAATCGGAGTGCCCGGTGCAAAGGTAGAAATCTACCAGCGTGGCTGCGAAGTTGACAAAAGCGCACAGCCCGGAGAGGACCATGGTGTCAAGTACTACCCTGTCATCGAGGACGGCAACTTTGACAAACCCCTTTCCAAGGATCCTGTGATCGTCGGAGAAACTGACGCGAACGGAATTCTCAGGTTGCCCAACAGGCCTGTCAAGGAAGTTCGTACGCTGAATGGTTTCCATAGGCAGCCGAACCCATTTGGAAATATCAATGTCGTTGGTCAGCGCGGCGATATGCTGGTCAAGGTAACCAAAGACAACCGGCCCACATACTTCTGGCTGGAGATCTACGATTTTAACGTAGCCTGGTTCCGCGGGCAAAAGGACGATTTCACAATTGTGCTCAAGACTCCTTACAGATCCGCAAGCAGTCCGCTGGCACCAAGGTCTGTAAAAGCGGAGCAGGTGGGTGAAAACAAAGTACGCGTTACCTGGGAAGCACCGGAGGTTGTCAGGGAGCAGCAGTACCTCGATCGCGTTATAGGTTACCGCGTCTATCGTCGGATTGGCAGCGACTGCTTAAACGACCGCCCCTGGTTCCCGGTTGCTACTTTAGGCCCGGACGCGCGCGAGTTTACCGTCGATATGACACAATATCCGGATGACATTTTCTGGTTCAGCAAAACCAACAGATTCGCGGTGTCGAGTTTGGGAGAGCTGTCGATGGAAAGCGAGCTGGTTGAGACAGTAATCCCTCAAAAATAACCAGTTAGGAGCATAAAATGCCTGATTTGACGGTTCCGAAAGACGGAATGATCATCCAAGAAAACACGACCCTCGCACCTGGGGTCTACCACTTGCCGAACGGCATCGTCATCGGCGCGGACAATATAACACTTGACTGCAACGGCGCACTACTAGTTGGCTCCAATCGTGAAGGACGCGGAATAACCTGTGCAGGCCGATCAGGTGTTACTATCAAAGGTGCTCGGATTCGCGACTACTACCACGGCATTTACTGCAGAGACTGTAAGAACCTGTCTATTGTGAGAAACGAGGTCCGGTCTACTGCAGAAGTGGAAGCAAACACGATATTTCTTGACATTTGGCTCCCTGCAGAGCAAGCATACGGTGGAGCCGTGCTCCTGTGGAACGTTGTCGACAGCATAATTGAGGACAACGACCTCCAGCACCAAATGAACGGCCTGCTGACCTACAATTGCAGCCGGCTGCAAGTTCGTCGCAACAACGCCAGCTACTCGAGCGGATTCGGCATTCACCTTTTTGAGACCTGCGACAGCACATTCGAAGACAACTACGCAGATTACTGTTGCAGATGGAATAAGCGCAGCGACGACCTTGGCATACAACAGCTGGGGCACATGGGTGCCGATGCCACTGGCTTCCTTATCGTTCACAATTCCTGCCGCAACGTGTTCCACCGGAACTTTGCGAGACTTGGCGGAGATGGGTTCTTCTTGGCTGGCTTGTCACCACAAATGGAGAAGGTCCCCTGCAATGACAACTTGTTCGAAGAAAACGATGGCTCGCTCTCGCCGAACATTGCATTCGAGGCGACGTTTTCAAGCGGGAATGTGTTCCGCAACAACCGCGCCGACCGATGCAATTATGGTTTCTGGCTGGGGTTTTCTTGGGATTGCGTGATCGAAAACAACCGCATGGTACATAATCGCCAAGCGGGGATTGCAGTTGAGAACGGACACGGAATGATTGTGCGCGGCAACGAGTTCCACTCCAACGGCCACGGTGTACTGCTTTGGACAAGAAAGCCGGGAGACTTTTTGAAAGCCTATCCTGAGTCGGTTACCAGCTTCAACTGGACTATAGAGCAGAATACCTTCATCCGCAACGGCAAAGCGATTTACATAGGAGCAGACCGCGACCACGGGATTAGACCCCTGCCAGAAGAGGAAAGAGGCGCTGAGGAACAGCGTCCTCACGATCACGTCATACGCGGCAATCGCATAGAAGACAACCGAATCGGGATAGAACTCTACCGCGCTGACCGAACGATTATTGAAAACAACACGATAAACCGCAATGTAGAAGCAAACATCCGCCAGGACGACTGCATAGACACTGTAATACGCAACAACCTGGGTCTAGTTGGGGGCTACTTATAAGAATAGAACGTTTCCAAGCAGTTCACTTCTCTAGGGATAATGTTCGCTCATGCCGAGCTTGGTGCCTCTTCCTGAAACCTGGGCGGGGAAGAGTGTGAACAAGGTCCGAGAAATGCTGGATCTGCACTAGACAGCAGAAATGGTCGGCGA
>JARYME010000035.1 GCA_029907315.1 Armatimonadota bacterium
GAATCTTGGAAATGCTCCACGCAATGGACAGGCTGGCACCGGGAGTCGCAAGTCGGCACACACTGTTGTACGGAGTGGAAGTGAAGTTCTACTCATCGCGGCCCAAGCTGACGAAGCACTTGGAAACCGAGGTTTCCAATCTATTTGCGGTTGGCGACGGCGCCGGCGTGACTCGCGGCATCATGCAGGCATCCGCTTCCGGAGTAATGGCGGCACGGGAAGTGCTGCGTCGCATTTGCAAGCACGCTCAGTAACTAACACCCCTCCAGCAAACCGCAAAATAACTCAAAAATCATCTTGATACCTCCCGCAAAAAAGCGCGAAATTGACCCTGGCGTCCGCCAACGGCCATAATGTAGTGTGGAATATACACTCAGAAAGGATCTTGCCAATGAGAAAGAGGCTCCCGGTTCTGATTGTACTGCTGTCCGTTTCCTACGTCCTGACAAGCTGCAAATACTCTGCGGCTTGGACAACTATCGGCGAGGGGATTGAGTACCAAGAATTCACAACTTCAGACCCGAACAGGCTGTTTGTGTGTCGAATGGCACGTAACAACCCCAACGCGGTAATCGACACAACCCTTGCCAACGGCTACGTGAAGGGCGGAAACACTCAGATCGTCAGGTATCAAGCCTCACTCTACGATGACGCCATCAGCTGGTGGGGACAGAACTGGGGAGCACGAAACCGAGTTATTTGCGCGATCAACGGCGATTTCTTTAATTCGAACGGGATAACCGGCGGGCAGTGTCAGTCGGGTTGGTATGTAAAGAGATTCGGCGATTGGGGTGGATACAGTGGATTCGGCTGGAATCTGAACCGCTTACCATTCTTCGGAGGATGCGTATACCACAAACCAGCAGAGCAATTTGTGACGTTCGTTTCAACCGGCGCCACCCAGCAGTTTCATGGCATAAACGTATCTCGCGGGACAAACCAGCTGATTATTTATACTCCGCACTACTCAACTACCACGCCGCCGGCCACCTCTGGGGCTGAAGTACTGGTCGAGCTTACACAGCCCTTGTTGATTCAGAAGAGTCCGAATTACGTGAAGGGCTACGTGAAGGCTGTGTGGCAGAACTCCGGCTCGCACTACATCCCTTTTGATCACATCGTGCTCTCAGCCGACGGCACCGCAGCGACTGCGCTTGTGGACAACGCTGTTTTAGGATCAGAGGTCCGAATATCTCAGTATCCAACGGACTACAACGAACCAGACACGAGCGGCAAGAACGGCTGTGCGTATGAGACAGGTTTGGACTGGAACAGACCGTTCGCTGCCGTCGGAGTGAACTATAGGTTCTTGGAAAACGGAGTCGTTAGACCGCCGGACCCGAGCCACTCTGGCTATGCAGGACTTATAGTGCGAAATCCGAGGACTGCGATTGCCTACAACGACCAATACGTTTTCTTCATCGTGTGCGACGGCCGGTCAACTCAGAGCGTCGGTATGACTATGACCGAGATGGGCAACTGGTGCAAAAACGTGCTCGGCGCAACGGATGGTCATAATCTAGACGGCGGGGGTTCCTCAACAATGGTTATTAGGGATCCCAATACAGGCACCTTGACAGTCAAGAACAACCCCTCAGACGGAAGTGAAAGGGCTGTAGCGAACGGCGTCATCATGGTGAACTTGATGCCCAAGATGCAGTCTACGAGATTCGGCACGGGAGCTCGCGTTCAAACGAATACAGCTGGTACGAACGTGAGAATCGGCCCCGGAACCAACTACACCGCTATGGCGAGCCTGGCGAAGAACACGCCTGGAACTGTCGTGGAGCATTCCCTCAACGGCGTGTATGCGAAAGGCTACTATTGGTGGAAGGTGGATTTCGGAACAGTAGTCGGATGGGTTGCAGAATCGCTACTCAGCGGCATAGCTTCCCCGCCCGAGATCACCGAACATCCTCAGCCAGTTGAGTCGTGCCCAGGTGGGACGGCAACTTTTCGTGTCAGAGCCACGGGATACTGGCCTATGAGTTTTCGATGGCAGAAAGACGGATCCGATCTCGTCGACGGCGGCAGGTTTTCAGGAGTAAATACGGACCGATTGACCATTTCCAATGTGGAACCAGCCGACGCTGGCAACTATAGGTGCATTGTGACAAATACCTACGGCACTGCAACCTCCAACTACGCCGCTCTTACACTTGGACCAGGCATGTCGCTCACAATCAGCCCGCCGAATGTTCGTTATACGAAGACAGGACTGGTCAGGTACACCCTAACATACAGCAACGCTCAAGCAATTACGCTCTCGAACTCGGATATCATCCTCCACAAAACGGGCACAGCCAATGCAAACCCGTGGATAACGGGCACAGATAACATCACGAGGTACGTATTCTTGTATCCGTCGGGTGACGGCACACTGAGCATATCGGTCCCTCCAGGTACCGCGGTCGGATGCGGCACCTGTCCAGGCGCAGGACCAAGCGAGCCTGTTATTGTGGACAATACGCCGCCGGGCGCTGTAACCGTAACGGACGAAGGGAGGTGGACACCGTCGCTTACTTCTCTTAGTGCCTGGTGGACGGAAGCGCTCGAGACTGGATCCGGGATCAAACGATACGAATATGCAATCGGCACATCCCCGAACACCCAAGACGTTTTGAACTGGACCTCGGCCGGTACTGAGCGATTGGTAACAGCAAGTCCCTTGAGCCTCAGCGAAAACCAAACGTACTACATTCAGATCCGAGCCGTCGACAACGTAGATCAGATAGGACCAAGTGCTTCGTCTGACGGAATTACCGTCGCGCCTGGTGTGGAACGAATCGGTTTAGCGTGGAATCTGCCGAACGGATACCCTATTTCACTGCGCAACAAAACGATTACTGCAGTCATAGGAGACGCGTTCTGGTTGGAGGAAGAAGACCGCACAGCTGCTGTGAAAGTTGTGTCGTCAGCCGATGTCGCGGTCGGTGACAGAGTAAGCGTAGCAGGTGTATTGGGGAGGTCGGGTTCACAGCGTGCTTTGATTGGTGATGTCGTGCACAAGATGGGGAGTGACGCTCCGGTCGCACCGGTTGGAATGACACATCGCAGCCTGATGTCGAAAGCATTCAACAATTTAACCCCGGGAGTAACCGGAGGCGAGGCGCTTTATGCGATTGGGCTCCTGGTCAAATGTTGGGGAAAGGTTACCTTCGCTGATTCATCAGATCCGAACAAGAAATACTTCTACATTGACGACGGCACTGGTCTACAAGACGGCAGCGGCCGAGTGGGTGTGAAGGTGTACAGTGGAAGCATAGATCCACCGACCAGCGGGATGGTTAGTGTGGTCGGCATACTTTCCACGGAAGAATCTGGAGCGAAAGTCGTGCCGGTGATACTCGTGAGATTCGAGTCGGATATAGAACCCTTGAGTTAGGAGTAGCTGAATAGTGAATTCCTGTGCGACACCACGATAACCCTATAAGGGAACAGCACGAAACATCGATCAACGGAGGTTGACACGATTTCGCCGGCGATGATCGTCAATCTCAAATCCACACAGCGGACGACTAGAATGTCAGTGTGGCATAGTTTCTGTCACCGATTCTCACGCAGCATGCCAAAAAACGGTGGACGACGTTTTTGATCCGAACCATAGATCCTGTTGCCTTGCAGTTGTCGGTTACAGATATCCTTTACGACCCTCTCTATTTCCGAATCCCAGGCATCTAATTTGTCACGAGCAGAGATTAGCTCCTGAACTGCACTCTTCAGCTCGTCGCTAGCAGGCAAATCGTCCAAAGGGAACAGCTCGACAACCAGCTTCTTGTCGGTGCCTGATGTGATGTACATCCCTGGGATTTCAGCCTTCACAGGAAATACGACAACGGGTTCCGGAACACTCCTCTGCACGTGCTTAATCTCGAGGTCTATGTCGTCGAGCCGCCGCTTTGCATACTGTAATTCCTTTTCACAGACGGCGACTTTGGCTGCCTCATCTGCAAGCCTTTCGAGTGTAAGTTCTTCCACTGATTGCTCCGCATTTGCAAGAGCGTCCTTTGCCAGGTTTCTTACCTTACGAACCCCATCACACCACCCATAGCTGGCTTCCATGCACAGATACGGGAAAGCGAAAATGAAGCAACCCAATAACAGAATCCAGCTTGGTATTTCGGAACCACCCTCAGCCGATGCCACAATCGCAAGTCTGAATGCACCAAAAGCAAGTACCACGGCGTCTGCGATAGACATGAAACCGAGAAACAAAATGGTCAGTATCAACCAACCACTGCTTCTCACTACAGCATCCTGGAATAATCTGAGTTCCGAAGACTCTCCAGCGTGCGATGAAAGCCACTTAACAGTTTCGCCTGCTGTCGTCAGAATACTTAGACCGATAAGCCAGAATCCCACCAACTCCCAGTTTATCGGTCTGTATGGATTAAGTGCTCCAATCAGAAGGCCAAGCGATAGACCGAGGGCTATTGCAATCATTGCACGAATCACCCACTCTACCACTGCGTCCTTCCGGCTGAGCGATAATGCCTCTGTACACGCCAGCGACCACTTTGCCCTCTCTATCCTTTCCACCGGCTCTCGTAACGTGTCAAACCTAGCTTTCGCCTGAGCGTAGTTTTCCTCCGCACGCTTAAGCTCCTCGAGCGCATGGTCTCGACGAGCTTTCATTTGTTCTTCTCGCTCTTTGGCCAGTTTCGATTCCTGAAGATACCTTTCTGTTTCGGCTCTCGCTATTCTACTGATCGATTCAACTTCCCTGTTAAGCCTGGGTAGTACTTCATATACCTTCAGCACACACTCGCGCGCAAGCTTCCCCGCAGCGCGGACCTTCTCCACCAAAGACTTCCGATATGCTATCAAGCCTTTTGGAAGTAAGTGTTGGAGCTCTTCGTACGCCTGCGAGTCGAAGTCTCGAAGCCATTCCTCAAACGCTTCCTCGCTTGCAAGTTTGAGCCAGACCAGAGCGGCATCTGTGCGCGAATCTCGCCCATTTGATACATCTGTAGCCACGCTACTATTCATCAGACTCGCCCTCCCCACACTACTTTGCACGGCTCGTAATTATGTCTTTGCCGAAAAGCTTGCAGAACTCGCCGATACCTTCCTCAGTGTTACCCAGATGACGCGTACAAATCATCACTTTCGCGCTGCCGCTGAAACAGCCCTCCCAATCGGCAACACTCTTGCGATCTAGGGGATCGAGGCCAAATAAACCAATCCTGACAACGTTGGGCATAGCAACCAAAGCCCGGCACGCGTCCCGAAGTTCCTGCATATCAGCCGGATAGTCATTTTGGCCATCGGTAAACATCGCTACCGCAACAAGCCAATCCTTGTAACGCTGCGCGAACTGGCAAGCATATCGGACACCTGTAAGTGGCCGCGTTCCTCTTTGCTTCTCAACAGAAAGCAACTGTGGAAAATCCTGTTGTACTTTCTCCGGTGCCGGGAGCCGAGTAAAGTTGACAACAGTTACCGTGTCTCTCGACATGCGGCACACTACAACCTTGGCGTCTGGAGGTGCTTGACTGAAAAGCCGGATTCCCCACGGTATGACACGGTTGCAAATATGATCTGCGGACTTACTGCAATCCCAGATAACGAGCAGCACATGCGGCGCAACTGATTTCCTGGGTTGAGCCACCAGCCATACAACCAACGCAACAAGAATAACTGCGCTCAGCACCGCAATACGCTGCCACAACGTCTTGTGTCCAAGCATCACGCACACCTTCTCTTTCCACTAAAGCTTTAAGATATTGCAACATGCTGACCACTATATACCAAAAAATACCGAAATATCCCTTGCTACTAGTCTTATAACCGGTGCGCAATAAGCTTGCTTTTTAATTATATCACGTGCGCGTATAAATGTCAACCCCACCACCTCTCCATGATGTCAACCTCATCGATGGCTCTTAACTAACAGCTCTACGCCTTAGTCAATACGGTTTGACCGTCACAGCCCAGTATGTTAGGATTTTGTTCGCACGACAATGAGTAAACCGATTGTAGCGATAATCGGACGTCCAAACGTAGGCAAATCTACACTGTTCAACCGCCTTGCAGGAAAGCGCATAGCGGTCGTCGAGGACACGCCTGGAATCACCCGCGACCGAATCTACGCAGAGGCTGAGTGGAACGGCCGAGAATTCGTGGTCGTTGACACCGGCGGGCTACTTCTTGACGAACGCGACCCACTCCAAATGGAAGTAGCAAATCAAGCACGAGCAGCACTTGAGCAGGCTGACGCCATTATATTTATGGTGGACGGCACGAGCGGGTTGAACCCTGCAGACAAAGACATAGCAGATGTACTCCGCGGTTCTTCAAAGCCCATATTCATCGCAGTGAACAAATGCGACAACGAAGCTCGCGAGCGCGAAGCCGGGGAGTTTTATGAATTGGGCGTCGGACCCGTTTATCCCATTTCAGCCCTCAATGGACGTATGGTCGCGGATCTGCTCGACGCCGTCGTCAGAGCACTTCCGGAAAGAGACGAAGAACCTGTTTACGACGAGGATGCAGTGAAGATTGCTATCGTGGGACGCCCCAATGTTGGCAAATCGTCCCTGCTCAACACGATACTGGGCGAAAAGAGAGCTATAGTATCGGACATCCCTGGGACGACGCGAGACGCAATTGACACGGTATGTAAACGCAACGACCGAACACTGGTGCTGATCGACACTGCTGGCATACGCAGGCCCGGAAAGGTTCAAGGAACATTCGAGTACTACACTGTCCTAAGAGCCGTCCGAGCTATGGAGCGTGCTGATGTTGCAATGGTGGTAATAGACGGCTCAGAAGGACTGTGCGACGGCGACAAGCGCGTTGCTGGACTTGCGCACGAAGCAGGTCGTGCATGCACATTAGTAGTAAACAAGTGGGACCTATGTAAGGGAAAGTCGATGAAGAAATTCGGCGAACATATTCGCAAAGAGATGCCATTCATCGACTACGCGCCAATAGTTTTTACGTCCGCCCTAACCGGCATGGGAGTTGCAAACGCGCTTGATGCTGCGATAGATGCAGCTGAGAATCATGCTTTGCGCATCCCAACTGGCGAGCTCAACCGCATATTGATCGACGCAGTAACCAGTAAACCGTATTCGAGGAAAGGCAGAGATTTGCGGCTGCGATACGCAACCATGGTTCGCGTAAAGCCACCCACAATCGCGCTGTTCGTCAACGATCCGGACCTGGTGCACTTTTCGTATCTGCGCTACCTAGAAAACCAAATACGACAGCACTATTCCTACGAGGGCACGCCAATAGTATTCCTGGTGAGAGCCGCAAAGAAGGAGAGGAAGACGCAGTGACGCATTTCCTGGTGCTGACCGCTTGTTATTTGATGGGTGCAATCCCCTTCGGTCTGATCGTGGGTAAAATGGTAAAGGGCGTCGACATCCGCAAATTCGGCAGCGGCAACATCGGCGCCACAAACGTCTACAGAACCCTCGGAGCTGGGCCAGCGTTACTGGTGTTTGTGCTGGACACGGCAAAGGGCTTTCTATCGGTTGTGCTCTGCAAAAGCCTGGCTTTGGGCGATTGGTTTGTAGTTGCCGGAGGCTTGCTGGCGGTAATGGGACATACATTCTCAGTTTTCCTAAGGTTTTCCGGAGGCCGAGGGGTAGCAACAGCGCTGGGAGTCATTATCGGACTAACTCCGGCGATAGCTGCCGTTGCACTTGGATTATGGATATTGGTAGTGGCGATCAGCAAGTATATTTCGGTTGCATCTATTCTGGCCGCGATTTCAGTCCCAATCCTTATGATCCTCTGGAAATCTATGCGCGTTCCGCAGCCGTACATAGTGTTAGCGTGCACAGCTGCCGCCGCTATAGTGCTAAGGCACATACCGAATATGCGGCGGCTGGCATCAGGCACCGAACCTAGGATCGGACAAAAGGCTAACCCTATAAAGGAAGGAAGTGACCGAACAGATGGTTGAGCATAGCCCGCACGTTAGACTTGCCAAGAAAGCTGTCGAGACGTACGTGCGTGAGGGGCGGGTTATCGATGTGCCGCCAGATGTACCCGAAGAACTCAAGAACACGCGCGCTGGTGTTTTTGTCTCCCTGAAGAAAAACGGAGACTTACGGGGATGCATAGGCACCATAGAACCCGTTCAGGACAACCTGGCAGAGGAGATAATAGCCAACGCCATCAGCGCCGCCGTGCGCGATCCGCGGTTTCTACCTGTGGAAGAAGACGAGCTGGATGAACTCACTTACTCCGTCGACGTGCTGAAACCGCCGGAACCTGTCAGCGACCTGAGTGAGCTCGACCCGAAGCGCTACGGCGTCATCGTGGAGTCCGGTGGGCGAAGAGGTCTGCTTCTTCCAGACCTGGAAGGCGTCGACACGGTAGAGGAACAAATCAATATTGCGCGCAGAAAAGCATTTATTAGACCCGACGAACCGGTCAGACTTTACCGGTTCGAGGTAATTAGATATCACTAGAGCTACCCAGGACTCAGCTTTGCAGGGGCAAACGCACCAACGTGATGCGCCTACCCGTTACCGAGTGCAAACTCGAAGTATGCCGCGTGCTCTATTGCTCATTTTTCTTGTGCTGGCAGCGAGTACCAGCACGACTGGTGCCAATCTTGACTTCGCCAACCTCAATCCTGTTGTCGAAGCTCGTGCTGTTTGGCTGAACGCTGGAGCAATACCCAAGACCGAAAGAGAAATCCGACAGCTGGTGAGAGCCTACCGAAAAGCCAACATCAACCTAATTTTTCCCGAAGTCGTGTGCCGAGGATACTCCGTATACCCAAGCCGCCTTATTGCGCGAGACCCCAGGTTCCAAGACGCACTCGACCCGCTTCGGCAGCTTATCGATGAAGCACATAAGTGCGGAATAGAAGTCCACGCGTGGGTGTGGGTTTTCCGCGTCGGGTACTCTGGAGATCCAGGCGGCATCCTGACGCGCTTCCCCGACTGGGCAGAATTGGGCAGCGACGGCAACCGACTCTCGCCCAGCGGAGGATTGTGGATTAGTCCTGCAAATAAGGCTGCGCGCGATTACATCGCGGCGGTCTTCGAAGAACTAGTAAAGAGCTACGACCTCGACGGTGTCCATCTAGACTACGTCAGGTATGAAAACGAATCCCAAGTTCCCTTTGGCTATTCAACACAGTCGATAGAGCTTTTCCGCAGACAGTACGCCGCGGAACCGCCTACTTCACTCAACTCCCAGGACGATATTCACGTCTACGAGTGGCGGAAGTTCAGGGAGAGGATGGTAAACACATTCGTTCAGCGTATCGCCACCGAAATTCGACGCATCAAACCAAACGTGAAGATATCCGCCGCCGTCGTACCAGATATCGACCACGCGCGCAGGAACTATATGCAAAACTGGCTCAACTGGGTTGACAACAAGTGGCTGGACTTCGTGGTACCTATGTCCTACGACAGCGACGATGCTCACTTCGCACGTGTGGTTTCCAAACTCAGAGACGCAATTGGCGGAAAGTCAATAATCCTGGCGGGTATTGGATCGAACACGCTGCGAGAAGGCAGCGATCAGTTTCTCACACAGACTGTCCTCTCGAGGCAAGCTGGCGCGCACGGCCAAGTGTTTTTCGCAGCAGCGTATCTGAAAGAAGCCCATCTAAGAACGTTGGTCGCGGGCCCATACCGGCAGCCGACAGAACTGCCATTTCGCCACCCGGAGCGCGCTGCGAGTAGAATACTGCGCCAAGCTGCTGAGAATGCATCAAGGGGAAACATGGAAACCGCCGACTATCTAGCGCTTCGCGCTCGCGACCTGATAAGCTACGTCCGCTACATGTCGACTCCCAGGGGCTATGTACGCCCTACCCCGCCACCGTAAATCCTTCTTCCAAAGCCACGATGTAGTTCTCCACGGGCATATAGTCGGTGAGGGAGTTGCCCGTTCCTAAAGCCCACCAGCCGTCTGCAAAGCATTCCTCGATGTGCTTCCTAGTATACGCACGGATCTCATCGACGGAGCTGCGGCACAACACGTCGACATCCAACCCACCTAGGGGCGTTATTCTGTGCCCGTAGCGACGTTTGAACTCGGTCACAGGCATTATGGCATCTTCGAAAGAGTGCTTCGCGTCTATCTTGCAGTATTCTATGAGGTCTTCGTACACCTCAGATAGGTTGCCGCATGAATGGAGGATGAAAGGTTTGCCCTGTTCGTGGGCAAGCTCTGCGATGCGCTTGTAGGTCGGAAAAACATATTTGCGGAGAAGATCTGGACTCAAGAATGTGGAGGTCTTAAAACCCAAATCGTCGCCCTGCCTCAAAGCACCCACGGCGTCCATTGTGGCAAGTTGTCGATCTGCAGACACGATGAGTCTGCCAATGCGCTCGAACATCAGTTCCACTAGCTCCGGGTTGTCAGCGAGCGCATAAGAAAGACCCATCACTCCCATCATCTGAGAAACCCACTCGTAAGGACCCATACAGACTCCACCTACGATCTTGGCACCGTCCGGAAGCAGCGAAGCGACGGTTTCGAAGTGGCGGAACTCGATCGGCTGCGACTCATCAGGCCAAGGATAGTTCTCATAATCGGAGATGCTGTGAATTACAGAGCGCGCCTCGCTACCCTCAGATACTGCACCCTCCGTGCGTGCAAGCGGACAGTTAAGCGGCACCTCCATCGGCACACAGTCAAAGCCCATCCCCATCCAAAAATCGACATAAATCTGCCAGTAGTCTGGGTCATCCGGACTCATTCGATCGAACGGCGTCCCGGTCCTCCGCGCTATGAATCCCGGCGAGGCTAAGTGCTCGTAGAACGGAAGGTGATCTGGCTTCCCGCTACGGAAAAGGACTTTTAGAAACTGCGAGAAATCTGGCTCGCGTCTCAGTGTTTCCACAGGAGCCTCCTGCAAGCAAGAGCAGCAATCGTTACCTTGACAAGGTCTAACCCCACAAACGGAAGCACCCCAAGAATCCAACTGTTGAGTGAGTTTACGTCACCTAGCCAAATTGCCAGCCACGCTCTGCCCAGCGTATATATGACCGCAACACCGGTGAAACCTGCAGCTGCCAAACCAGCTAGAGATCCTGTGAACCGCCAAGCCAAGAATCCGATTACATAGGCCGCGGGCACGAAAGCCACAAGGTAACCACCTGTTGGTCCGGCAAGTGCCGACATTCCGCACCTAAAACCGGCAAAAACCGGAAGACCCAAAACTCCCGCAACCAGATACTCCATCTGCGAAACCGCTGCTAAACGCGGACCCAGCAGCATGCCACACAGAGCGACAGCGAAAACCTGGAACGTGACAGGCACCGGATTGCCAGGCAGATAAAAGCATACCTGTGCGCTTGCGGCCGTCAAAGCTGCTCCAACGACCGTCGCTAACGCTGCTCGCCATCCTGTAAGCCGCGAAATGCAATTTGCAACTGAATATGGAAATTCATAACCTTGCACCACGGAAGGTCTCCTTATACCTGCGCCTGAGATATGGAACAGCAATATGTCGGCACGGCCGACGCTTAGATTCTAACACGTACGCGCACCACTCGAAAAGTAACCCCGCCACAAAGGACGGGGTCGTTCCAACTAACTGCGGTGCGATCTTCTAGTAGCTAGAATCCGCTAAAGATCTCCCACAAGAGAATGTCGTTGTCCGGATCGGCATAGCCGGTCGGATTACTGGTCATGTTCTTTTCGTAGTTGATCTCCAGCCAGACATTCTTTCGGATAGGGTGAACGTATCCAAGTGTCAGCTGCTGGACGTTCCAGGTTATCGGGTTATCGGTCGGCGGTTTGTCGTTATTCAGGGCAGCCCACTTAATCACATAGGAAGGCTTTCCTTTGGGCTGCCAACCCACCGATATTTGATAGCCTGTGATCCCAAGCAGGCTGAACCTGCCCTTCGCCCACTCACACTGTACAAAGAACGGACCGGAGTTCCAGACAACATCAGCAGCAAACTTGTTGTGCGTGGTGTCCGTATTGGTCACTCCTGCCGGCACGAACGGCTGAACTGGCCCGAGCTGATTTGGATTGAGCCTGCCGACGCAACCAGAAATGTGCCACTGGAAGTTGGGCTTGGTCATACCGATTTTTGCCGAGACGGCCATGCGGCCGCTGTTGTTGGCGGAGTTGTCCCTGTCGCATATGTGTGATTGAGTATCTATACCTGCGACTGCACCTGCGCATTCGCCTATTGACCGCGTACCCAGGTTCTGATCAGTAAAGAACGACAACCCGCCGTCGACGTAGCCCTTCTTAGCATACCACTGAAAACCCTGGATCCTATCCTGTGTGAACGTTTCGGCGAAGATCCCATATTGGCTAGTCCGCCTATTAGGATAACTCGGTGTTATGCCAAAGTTGAGCTGCCTGCCCTTTCCAATGCGTATGCGCCCAGAGCCAAGAGGTAGGTCCACATATGCGCTTTCGAAGTACACACGGCCTTGCTCCGCGGTATACTGATTCGGCGCCTGACCCAAAACGCGATCCGTCACCCAGGGGTGATAGTAGATCTCAGTGTAAACAGTTGCATCCTCACTCAGTTTGGCGATTGTCGAAATGGAAATCCTTTCAGTGACAAACCTGGTGCTCATACTCGGGTTAGTATATAACCGGTTGAGAATATAACCATGAACTTCAACCGACGGACCCTCGCACCAACATTCGGTGCCTACGAGAGCAACCATACAAACAATCAGGCAAACAACAAATCTAGATTTCCGCAATTTCCTTCCTCCTCTGTTCTGATAAATAGTGTTTGATAGATACGTGCTATTGCACAAAAAGTAAAGACTGATGCTTTTTATTACCACCCCCGTTCACTGCTGTTTTTCGCGTAGGTCGATCACTCGATTCGACCTATCCACGTTCTCAAGCGATTTTGGCTCCACAAGTTTAACCCTCGGGGTCAAACCGATGACTCGGTGAAACCGCTGCTTGATCGTTTCCTCCAGCTCGACCAGCCTCTGCATCTGGTCAGTAACCATGTGCGGTGCAAGCTCCACGTTGAGCGTAAGATAATCTAGTCCGTTCTCACGTTCCAATACCACTTGATACTTGGGCTCTATGTTCTCGATCTGGTACAAAAGCGCCTCTATCTCCGATGGAGCCACGTTGACACCGCGAATGATGAACATATCGTCGGTTCTACCCCTAACAGGCGACATTCTTGCAGTAGTACGCCCGCAGCGGCACGGCCGGCGATCAATGCTCGTTATATCCCTCGTTCGGTATCGAATCATCGGAACACCCTCTTTGGTAAGGGTCGTAATCACAAGTTCGCCCTGTTCGCCCTCAGGCAGCGGTGTCAGCGTTTTCGGATCGACGACTTCTACCAGAAAGTGATCCTCGTTAATGTGCAACCCCTCTTTGAGCTCGCACTCCCCTGCAATACCTGGACCCATCACCGCGCTCACACCGTAGTTGTCAGTGGCGAGGATACCCAAACGATCCTCGATCCTCGAACGCATCGATTCGCTCATCGGCTCCCCACCGAACAGACCAACGCGCAAATACAAACTAGCAGGCGAAACTCCCATCTCGTCCATAACCTTGCACATATACAGGGCGTAGCTGGGCGTGCTTACCAGCGCGGTGCTGCGAAAGTCCTGCATAATCTGGATTTGGCGCTCAGTATTACCAACAGATACAGGGATAACAGATGCTCCCAAGCGCTCAGCCCCATAGTGCATTCCAAAGCCGCCAGTGAAGAGGCCGTAGTCGAAAGCTATGTGAACGACATCGTCCTTCGTAACCCCCGCAGCGCTGAGTATGCGCGCCACTTGTTCAGCCCAGTGTCTGAGATCATTGCGCGTATATCCAACGACTATTGGACGCGCCGCGGCACCGGACGAGGAGTGTATCCGCACAATTTCGCGGAGCGGCACAGCGAACATCTCGTACGGATAACCATCGCGCAAATCTTCCTTTGTAGTGAACGGTAGCTTGGCAAGGTCCTCAAGCGACTGAACATCTTCTGGGGCAATGTTCAGCTGTTCAAACTTGCGGCGATAAAACGGCACATCTCGATAAACACGGTTCACGACCGCCTGGAGGCGTTCCAGTTGGAGCTGCTCAAGCTCCGAACGTTCCATTCGCTCTATCTTTCGATTCCAAATGGGCATATCAGTCTCATCCCCTCAGCAGCCTGTCGATTCATCGCATTCCCAACACATCGCGCGGCCCCAGTCAAACATTGCGTGGTTGCTCCATTATCTGCCGGTATCCCATCCCCAAATATGCTCGTTGTATTTCGGGGTTTCGTACGAGTTCTGAAGCAAGGCCTTCCATTACGATTCGACCGGTTTCCATAACGTAGGCTCTTTTGGCGATCGCAAGCGCTGCCTTGGCGTTCTGCTCAACCAGGAGAACAGTGGTGCCCTCTTTCCTGAGATCAGCAATAACCTTGAAAATGCTCTTGGTAACGAGCGGCGCCAACCCCATCGAAGGTTCATCAAGGAGAAGCATCTTGGGTTTACTCATCAAAGCTCGTCCAATAGCAAGCATTTGTTGCTCGCCGCCGGAAAGCGTCCCCGCGAGCTGCGTTCTCCGCTCTTTCAAGATCGGGAAAATCGAATAGACTCTTTCCAAATCAGCCGCAACCTCGCTTTTTTTCGCGGCTCGACTTCTCCGATACGCACCGAGCATCAAGTTCTCGTAGACCGTCATCTCGGCGAACAGTTGCCGCCCTTCAGGAACCTGAACAAGCCCCATTTCGACGAGAGCTTCTGTAGGATAGCCGGTGATATCTTTGCCATCAAAAATGATCTTGCCAGAGCGAGGAGGCACGATACCTGATATCGTATTGAGGACGGTTGTTTTGCCTGCTCCGTTTGGACCGACAATCGCCACTATCTCATCACGGTCAACGTGCAGGGAAACGCCCTTCAGCGCCAAGATTCGTCCGTAGTATGCGACAACGCTTTGGAGTTTCAGCACTACTTCGCCTCCGCCCCGAGATAAGCTGCTATAACACGCGGATTGACTTGGATCTCAGCCGGCGTGCCCTCTGCAATCTTCCTGCCCTGATCCAACACCACAACCTCATCCGAAATGTCCATGACAAACTGCATGTCGTGGTCGACAAGCAGTATCGTTATGCCACGCACCGATATTTGTCGAAGGAGCTCGGCGAGCTCACTTGTCTCGCGGGTCGACAATCCGGACGCTGGCTCATCTAGAAGCAGAACTTGAGGTCGACTGGCCAGCGCCCTCGCGATTTCGAGCATACGCTGTTTTCCGAATGGCAAGCTGTGGGCAGGAAAGTCTGCCAAGTCCGAGAGACCTACGAACTCGAGCTGTCGTTCGGCCTCTTGCTCAATAAGTTTTTCTTCTCGCCAGTGCCCGATCCAACGAAGTGCCCCAGAGGCAATTCCCTGTTTCGACCAGGCGTGACAGCCCACCATCACGTTCTCTTTGACCGTCATGTTCTCGAAAAGCTGTACGTTTTGGAAAGTGCGAGCCAACCCAAGTGCTGCTATTTCGTGCGGTCCGCAGCTCACAACAGAACGACCGCGAATCAGTATGTCTCCCGAAGATGCAGGCAGAAGTCCCGAAACCAAGTTGAGGAGGGTGGTCTTTCCGGCACCATTCGGACCTATGAGCGCCTTGGTCTGGCCGCGCCGCACCTGGAAATCCACCTGGTCAACAGCAACAAGACCACCAAACCTCCGAGTTAGAGCCTTTGTTTCGACCAACACTTCACTCATCGCCTACTAGCCGACGCCCTGCTGTTTCTTGATACGTCCAGCACCTCTCCAAAGCGCGCTCAATCCATCTGAGAAGCCGCGCACCAGCCCCTGCGGCAGTACAATCATGACGACAATTAGGACCGCTCCAAAGACTATAGGATCCAAACCCTGAAGTTTGAGCCCCCAGAACTCCGGATTTGTCTTCTCAAGGTCCAAAAGAGTGTCTTTAAGGGTTTGAATGGCAGCCGCTCCGAAGAGCGATCCCCATACGCTCGCCATGCCACCCAAGACTACCATAACGACGAGCTCCACCGAGACCATGAATCCGAACTCGCTCGGGTGTATGTAACCGATGCCGGCATTATGAGCGTGAAGAGTTCCGGCTACCGAAGCCATACACGCACTAAGAACAAACACCTGCACCTTGTAGCGTGCGGTATCAACTCCTAGGGACGCGGCTGCCTGTTCGCTGCTGTGAACTGCTCGAAACGCCCTCCCAACTCGCGACCTAACTATGTTGACAGCCAGCACTATAGCAATGAATACAAACGCCCATACCAGGTAGTAGTACTGCGTTCGCAGATCTACGGTTTTCCCGGCAGCCATTTCGTAAAAACGTCTCATAAAGCCCGGTATGCAGCTAAAGAACTGAATGGGCGGTATGTTGAATATGCCGTCGCTAGAGCCGCCGGTCACTGCAGTCCACTGTCTAAACACGATCTCGACAATAACACCGAAAGCCAAAGTCGCCATCGCGAGATAGTGACCTCTTAGACGGAGAACTTGGCTGCCAATCAGATACGAGATGACAGCAGTGAGGAAGATGCCTACCAACAAACCGGTCCATGGAGAAGCACCACCGCGCTCCAACGTGTTTCGGAGAAACCATTTGCTTACGTTGGCAAGGATAGCTAACACAGCACCGGACACACACGCACGGCTCCATCCGACCTTCGCCACCAAGCCGAATACGCCCATCACAACGACTGCACACGCGGCACAAATAGCGGGCGCAATGCTGGACAGATTGTGAAGCCAACCGAGCAGAACGAGCAAGACGATCCCAACCCCGAGCTTCCAGCCGGAAACCCGTGTGAGCAGTAAGAACAGGGCCACAGCGCTTAGCACAGCAAATCCTACCGACACGCCGGGAATGACCTCATTGGCGATGGGCTTGGCGGTCAGGATCCCGGAAGTATAAGCCCCTATACCAAAAAACGCTGCGTGGCCCAGCGAGATTTGTCCTGCATATCCCATAAGCAGGTTGAGTCCAACCGCCAGCAGCACGTAGATGCCTATGTAGATAATCGTGGTCAACTGGGCTTCATTGACGACTCTAGGTGCGAAGGCATAACAGACCAAGAAAAAAAGAAAAGGCAGAAGATTCAACACCTGCGCGTTTCTTAAACGAACTGGCGCTGCTTGACCGCCGCGGATTCGCTTGCTGCCGGATCCGTCCATCTATACTATGCCTCCGCCCTCTTTCGAAGCACGCCCTCGGGTCTGATCAACAAGATGACAAGGAGAATTACAAACGCTACCGCATCTTTGTAGTCGCTCCATAGCAATCCGCCGGTCAGAGACTCGACAATACCGAGAATGATCCCAGCAGCCACTCCGCCTGCGAAGTTTCCCAACCCGCCCAGGACCGCAGCGCAGAATCCTCCGAGCCCGAGGGCCGTGCCCATGTTGCACTTGGCGTAGAATACGGGCGAAACCACCACCCCAGCCACCGCTCCCAAACCGGCCGCCATAATGAATGAAGCTGTTATCATCCTGCGGGCGTTGATTCCCACAATCCTGGCGCCCAGTTGGTTAATCGCACAGGCACGCATCGCCTGGCCGACGAGCGTGTAGCGAAAGAAGACATGCATACCGACAACAAGCAGAGCCGTCACGCCGATTACCCATAGTTCTTGCGCCCTGATATAGGCTCCGAACAGGTGAAACTCTCTATCCTCAACGTAGCCCTGGACCGCAACACCGGTGAAGGGAGGCGCCGGAATAGCACTTTCCCCCCAGAACAATTGAGCTAGCCCTCGAAACATTATGGAAGTGCCGATGGTAATAATTATGAGCGATATAACCGACGCCCGCTTCAAAGGAATCAGTACAAAGAGGGCCACCAGCGCCCCCGCCAGACACCCAGAAGCAACCGCCGCCGGAAATGCAACCAGCAGGCTCGTCTTCGCAAGCAATACAGCAGCCACCATTGCCCCGATCATCACGAACTCGCCCTGAGCGAAGTTGATGACCTGTGTGCTGCTGTATATAATGCTGAAGCCGACTGCTACGATAGCATAGATGCAGCCCAGGGTTATGCCCGAGACCACTAGTTGGGGCACCTGTGCTAGTAAATCCACAGAAAACCTAACCTAGAACCTCAGCGATACGGCTTATTTTGCCAAAGTCCACTTCCCGTTTCGAACCTGCACCATAACAAACGCATCCTTCGTCAAGCCCGCGTGATCCTTGGGTGAGAAGCTGAACACGCCGCCTATACCGACGAATCTTTTCGTGTTTTCAATTGCATCTCTGATCTTGACACGATCCGTGCCAACCTTACCAACAGCGTGGACCACAAGCTGGAACGCATCCCAGGCATGACCTCCAAAATGACTTGCGGGCTTGTTGTAGGTCTTCTTGAAATCGGCAGCGTACTGCATCAGCACGCGCTTTTGGGGATCACTGGCCGGTATGGCATCAGCGACGATTATTTTGCCTGATGGAAATATGACCCCTTCTGCGGCGCTTCCAGCAAGCTTGATGAATTCCGGATTAGACACACCGTGACTCATAAATAGCGGCTGTTTCATCCCCAACGCACGCATATTCTTCGCCACGATAGCAGGACCGGGATTGGTACCCCAGCAGACGACAGCCTGCGGCTTTGCAGACCGTATCTTGGTGAGCTGGCTGGTCATGTCGGTGTCGCCGGAGTTGAAGGATTCCAACGCAACTGTCTTGATGCCAGCCTTCTTCGAAGCAATCAACCACTGCTCGCGGCCGCTCGCACCAAAGGCGTTACTGTCGTTGATGAAACCCACCCTGCTGATCTTGTGCTTTTTTAGATAGTCGATCAACTTCTCGACCGCCAGAGAATCCGTTTGAGCAGTCTTGAAAACGTATGGCAGCACTGGCTGCGTAATTTTGACGCTCGCAGCGCAAGAAATGAGAGGCATCTTTGCCCTATTGCACATTCCGGCAATCGCCAGACTGGGACCAGTAAGGGTTGGACCGATGATGGCTACAACGTCTTTTCTCGCCAGAAGTTTGTTGCAGGCTTGCACAGCTTGCTCCGGTTTTCCACCGTCGTCGTAAACCTCTAGTTTGACTGGTCGTCCTTTGATGCCACCCTTGGCGTTCACCTGCTTGGTAAGCATAACGGCGGTGTCACGCTCAGGCACACCCAGTGGCGCGTTGTCACCCGTTATGCTGAATATAGCCCCAATGACAATCGGCGCTTTCGACACCTTGGCAGCAACCGCACAGCCAACGGTGCACATCACGAGCGCAAATACAATCAACAACACCAGCTTTTTCATTGCGACACCCTCCTGGACGCTGAATCGTGTAGATCAAACCGAGAAACCGTCAAGCTTGGAGCACAACGCATCACTTGACAAGAGTCCACTTACCATTCTTGATTGTAACGAGAGCAAAAGACGACTTGCTCAAGCCGTTGTGGTCCTTGGGCGAGAAATTGAACACCCCTGTTATGCCGACAAAACCCCTTGTGTTCTCCAGGACATCGCGAATCTTACTGCGATTTGGTCCAGCCTTTTCGATCGCTTTGACTAACAGCATAAACGCATCATACGCGTGACCGCCAAAAGTGTTCGGAGCCTTTTTGTAAGTCTTTTCGAAATCAGCCGCATACTTCAAAAGAACAGGCCGCTGGGGATCACTGCGAGATATATTCTTCGCCACTATGAGCTTGCCAGCCGGAAAGACCACTCCCTCTGCAGCGGAACCCGCCAGCTTTATGAACTCCATATTTGCGATGCCGTGGCTCTGCAACAGCGGCTGCTTCATGCCAAGGGACCTCATATTTTTAGCCACGATCGCCGGTCCGGGATTCGTTCCCCAACACACGACGGCCTGCGGCCCTGTTGCGCGTATCTTACTGAGCTGAGCCGTCATATCGGTATCAGCAGTGGAAAACGACTCAACAGCCACGGTATCGATCCCTGCTGCTTTCGCCTGCTTGAGCCATTGTTCCCTACCGCTTGAGCCGTATGCATTAGAATCGTTGATGAAAGCGACCTTCTTGTAGCCGCGCTTCTTGCAGTAGTCGATGAGTCTGCCCACTGCCATGGCGTCGTCTTGAGCAGTTTTGAAGACATACGGTGTAACAGGCTGAACAATCTTGATGCTCGCCGCACAAGACATCAACGGCACTTTTGCCTCGTTGCACATATTGAGAATAGCAAGGCTGGTCCCCGAAAGCGTGGGCCCGACTATTCCCAAGACCAACTTGTTTTGCAGTAGTTTTTGACAGGCCTGAACCGCCTGGTCTGGCTTGCCGCCGTCGTCATAGAACACTATCTTGATCGGGTGCCCCTTTATTCCGCCCTTCGCGTTGATCTGCTTGACGAGCATCTCGACGGTTTCACGCTCCGGAACCCCCAGCGGCGCGTTGTCGCCCGTCACTGTGAAAATCACGCCTATGACATAGGGCTCCGCGGGCTTTTTGGCTGCCAAGCCAACCGACCCGACACAAACAAAACAGCACACAACCACAAGCCAAGGCAAACTCTTCCCTAATCTGTACATTCTCTTCCTCCTTTTGGTTTTGCTTACAAGGATTGCAGCTCTTCTCCCGTCAGTATGCGCACACCCTTCTCGCGAAGGATTGGAACTGCCTCGTCCACTCGTTCAATGCGAAATATCACGATGGCATGCTCACCCGATCGACCGACAAACGCGTACATATACTCGATGTTAATACCCTCTTTAGCCAGTATGTCGATGATGTTAGCAAGACCACCCGGTTTGTCAGGAACTTCAATCGCCAACACTTCCGTCAAGGCAACCGTGAAACCAGCATCTGTAAGCGCAGCCCTTGCGCGTTCGGGATTGTCGACGATGAGCCTGAGCAGACCATAGTCGATGGTGTCGGCAATCGACAAAGCCCTTATGTTGATATTGGCTTGCGCAAGCGCGCGTGTCACGTCCGCCAGCCGGCCAGACTTGTTTTCCAAAAACACCGAAAGTTGCTTAACTCCCATTATAGAGATCCCTCCTATCGACCACTCTTTTCGCTTTGCCCTCGCTCCGTGCAATAGTCTTCGGCTCGACCAGCTTCACCTTGACGGATATTCCCAGTGCGGAATGAAGCTCAGAGGCTATCTTCTGCTCCACCGTCTCCAGCGACCGAACCTCGTCCGAAACAATCTGCGGTGACACCTCAACCCAAACTTCCAAGGTGTCCAGTGCTCCCTTTTCGCGGTCGACGACTATCAAATAGTGGGGTTCAGTCTCCTCAATCTCCATAAGCACGCTTTCGATTTGAGATGGGAAGACGTTTACGCCCCTCACAATCAACATATCGTCTGTACGGCCCATAACCCTGTGCATCCGAACGAAGGTGCGGCCACACTTGCAAGGCTCAGGCTCCAGATAAGTGAGGTCCCTTGTACGGTATCTCAGCAGAGGAAGGGCTTCTTTAGTCAAGGTTGTAAACACAAGCTCGCCCTTGGTTCCGGGAGGCAAAACCTCGCCAGTTTCGGGATCGATGATCTCAGCAATGAAGTGATCCTCGTTAATGTGCAGTCCGGCTTTTTCCATGCACTCGTATGAAACACCCGGACCTATGACCTCGCTCAGTCCGTAGATATCTAAGGCGTCTATGCCCAGAGATTCTTCTATCTCGCGGCGCATGCTTTCGGTCCACGGCTCCGCACCAAGAAAAGCGACCCTGAGCGGCAGACGCCGGACATCCACACCCATCTCGCGTGCCGTCTCTCCCAGAAGCACGGCGTAACTCGGCGTACAGCATAGAACCGTGCTCCCAAAATCCTGCATTATCTGAATCTGCCGCTTTGTGTTGCCTCCGGATATGGGCACCACGGACGCACCTATTTTCTCCGCACCGTAATGAGCACCCAGCCCCCCGGTGAAAAGCCCGTAGCCGTAAGCGTTTTGGACAACGTCGCCTTTCGTAGTTCCGCCTGCCCCGAGAGTTCTTGCCATCAGTTCAGCCCATAAGGCGATATCGTTTCGCGTATAGCCGACTACTGTTGACTTTCCAGTTGTGCCGGAGCTAGCGTGAACACGAACCACTTGGTCCATCGGCACGGCAAACATACCGAACGGATAGTTCTCGCGAAAATCGTCTTTCGTGGTAAACGGTATCTTGGGAAGGTCTGCTACACCCCTTATGTGTTCAGGGCGCAGACCGATCTCATCAAACTTCCGTCTGTAACACGGCACGTTCTCGTAGGCGTGCCGCACAGTTTTCACAAGACGCCAGTCCCTGAGTGCACGCAGCTCGTCGGGATGCATACACTCAGCTTCGTAGTTCCAGAAATACATCTTGCTACCCCCGAAAACGAACAACGGACAAGATTATAAAGCATTAGACAGGCTTATTTCCACTTCATTGTAATTTGAGATTTCTCCTTCCATAGTTTAAGGCCCCTATAAAAGAACTTTGTCGCACTCACCTGTCTCCTCTTGGTTCTGCGCATCGGTTTTCGAACAAAAAAGCACCACTCACAGAGCGTGACTACAGTTTCGGCACGTCTTACACGGCGCGCGGCTGACCTCATCATCGGTGTGCAGACTCTGAAGGTCAACAGCAGCGCAGCTTGCCTGCGCATTAAGAAACTCTAGAGCTCAACCGACTGGACAAGGTTACCTCACCCTCGTTTGCGCAGCCCAAGCGTGCTCTGATAAAATCTAAGCTGCCGTGCACCGCACTGAACTTAGGAGGGTCGCGGATGAAAGAACAGCTGTCCGCGCTTTATGAACTGCAGAGCCTCGACATGACAATCGACCTCATTAACGCCCGCTTGAGATCTTTATCCGGCGCCAAGACGATACAAGAGGAACTCGAGAAATCGAGACGCGAACTCGAGGATGCCGAGAAAAACTTGGCTGCCTACGAGGCAGAACTGACCGACTGTGAACTCAGGCTCAAGTCCATCGATACGAAACGGGCGGATTTCGAGAAACGGTTGTACAGCGGGGCTGTTTCAAATCCCAAGGAACTCTCGGCAATCCAGAAAGAGATAGCAATGCTGAAGTCTCAGCAAAGCCAATTGGACGGCAAGACATTGGAGCTTTACGACACCGTGGAAGAAGCCCGCAAGCGTGCTCACGCAGCACGTGAGGCAGTTAGACAATTAGAAACGAAGCTCGATGCTGCTCTGCAACAAGAGTCCGAGGAAAAGACTCGACTGCAGCAAAAGCTGGCGGCAGCAGTAGCACGAAGGGCAACACTGGCGCCGACCATTACCGACAAGACGCTTCTATCACGCTACGAACTGTTGCGAAAGAAAGCGGGAGGCAGAGGCATCGCTAAGGTTATCGATGGTAAATGCGAGGCGTGTAAGATTTCGCTGACCCCTTTCGTGACGCGGAAGGTCAAAGAGTGTAAGGAATATGTTTTCTGCGAGAGCTGCGGGCGAATACTTTACTTCGACAGTGGAGATGAATAAGCTCATTATCTACGCGGACGGAGCATCAAGAGGCAATCCAGGACCGGCAGGTATCGGGGTCGTCATCGCCGCAGACGACGACACCGTTCTGGAAGAAATTTCGGAGAACATTGGGCAGCAAACAAACAACGCTGCGGAGTACACAGCACTGATCAAAGCGCTGGAGCGAGCTCAGGCACTCGGTGCAGCTGAGCTTGACATTTATGTCGACAGCGAACTTGTCGAAAGACAACTCAGCGGCGCGTACAAGGTCAAGTCGCCGAACTTGCGCCCGCTGCGCGATAAAGTACTGAGGCTGATGAACGGCTTTGACAAAGTTTCGATTTCACACGTCCGCCGTTGCCACAACGCCAGGGCAGATAGGCTCGCCAAACAAGCTGCTGCAAAAGAGAGCCCCACCGGTGATCCGCCAAGCGAAGCCAACATCGAGTCAGCTGCAAACCGCAACGCCACTTCACAGCTCAATTTTGAACTTTAGACGACGGATTTCCGTGCTCCTTAGGCCCAGCAGTGCCTACTGAGTCAGGACCTTCGTTCGGCACCTTCAGCTCGATAAGTCTCATCGAAATGCTTGCCAGCGCTTCCGCGACCTCTTCCATAGTAACCAGCTTGGCAGATTGTGTGAGGAGAGGTGAATTCTGCGGGATGAAGCCTCCGCGTAACAGGGTCTTTGCCGGCTCGTTTCGCAGGTGAGCTCCGGGAGTTCCTCTGGCGCTGGTTTTATTGTTCGAGGGATCGGTCATGGCTGGCGAGCCTTGCTTAGATTCCGTGGGGCAACCCAAGGTCTCCGTCAGAAAATCAGTGAACCTAACAAGAAGCACCGCCAATTCGTAACGAGTAACAGGCTTGTCCCCGCGAAATGTCCCATCTGAGTATCCATTGACGATTCCCTTTTCTTTCAAAGACTGCACTGCTTCAGCAGCCCAGTGATCAGCGGGCACGTCCTTAAATGGTTGTTCCGCCGCGAAGGAGATCCCGGCCCCGGCAATCAAAACCACAACAACGAGTAGTGTTTTCATGAAGCTTACTCTCCCCAGTGCAAACATACCAAATTCCAAACTTGCCGATTCGGATAACAATGCATCTGAGCGCTGGTACGGCTCATTCGCACCGGCTTACTCGAAGCCAACCTCAATAAACTTATCTCGGATCGCTTCTATCTGATCCAGCGCCCGGCCGCAGCCGATGCACACGCAAGAAAGAGGATCTTCTGCGACGTGAACAGGAATTCCAGTCTCCGCTGCCAGCAGCTTGTCCATTCCTCGCAGGAGGGCAACTCCGCCGGTAAGCATAATCCCTCGCTCGATAATGTCCGAGCTCAACTCAGGAGGAGTTTGCTCCAAGACATTCTTGACCTTGTCCACTATCTGGCTTATCGGTTCCGACAAAGCCTCGCGAATTTCGTCGGACCTGACCTCGATGGTCTTGGGCAAACCTGCCACCAGATCGCGTCCGCGTACCTCTAAGACCATCTCCGTCTCGAGAGGGTAAGCACTGCCGATTTTTATCTTTACTTCCTCTGCGGTCCTGTCTCCGATCATGAGATTGTACTTGGTTTTGATGTAGCGCTGAATAACCTCATCCATCTTGTTGCCGCCCACCCTTACGGACTTAGACAGCACTATACCGTTCAGCGATATAACCGCCACATCTGTAGTTCCACCGCCGATGTCGACAACCATGTTCCCGCCTGGAGATGAAATCGGCAGCCCGGCACCTATCGCAGCCGCCCAGGGTTCCTCGATGGTGTACGCTTGCCGTGCACCTGCGCTTTTGGCAGCCTGAACAACCGCTCGCTTCTCAACAGGGGTAACCTGTGAGGGCACAGCAACAATGACTATAGGTTTGAAGAGTTTTTTCTTGCCGCATACCTTGTCGATCAGGTACCTGAGCATCTGCTGTGTTGTGCTGTAGTCTGCGATTACGCCGTCGCACATAGGTCGTATTGCAACGATGTTTCCAGGTGTGCGACCCAACATCAGCCTTGCTTCCTCGCCGACAGCTACTATCGAGTTGTTGGTGGTGTTTACGGCAACTACCGATGGCTCTCGGAGAACTATACCCTTGCCTTTGAGATAAACCAGGATATTTGCAGTTCCCAAGTCTATGCCCAGTTTAGGCACGAGGTTAAACACTGTTCACACCTCACCTTAATTGCCTAGATTACAAAAACTACAAGCGCAGCGAACACACTTATGTTAACGGTTCGCTGCGCTTATTACAATCCTTCTTCAGCCGAACAAGCCGACGTAGGCAGAGTCTTTAGGACGAAACCGGCGCAGCCAGCTCGCAGTCCGTCAAAGATTGTTCTTCGGACACGCGTGCTATATTCGCGCCGAGAGCTTGAAGCTTCTCAACCAAGTTTTCGTAACCTCGCTCTATGTGCTCTACGCCGAGGACTTCGCTTTCGCCCTCTGCGGCAAGCGCCGCACACACCAGCGCTGCTCCGGCACGGAGGTCAGTCGCAGCCACTTGAGCCCCTGTCAATTTGGGAACCCCATTTATGATAGCAGTCCGACCTTCGACCTTGATGTCAGCCCCCATACGGATAAGCTCGCTGACATACTTAAACCTGCGCTCGTAGACGTTCTCTGTGATAACCGACGTTCCTTCGGCTATGGACAACATCGCGCCGAAGGGTTGTTGAAGGTCCGTTGGGAAGCCTGGATGCGGCATCGTGACTATGTCTGTGGCAAGAGGCCTTGAGTTGCACCTCACGCGCATGTAGTTGTCGTAGACGTCGACTACAGCTCCTGCTTCTATCAACTTCAGAACGAAAGGCTTCACATCAGTCGGTCTGATGTTCTCTATTCTGACATCACCCTGAGTGATGACGGCGGCAACGGCGAACGTGCCGGCTTCCATTCTGTCGGGCAAAAGCTCGAACTCTGTGCCTCTAAGCTCTCTTACCCCTTCGACACGTATCGTCGAGGTGCCGGCTCCCTCTACGCGAGCCCCCATCTTGTTCAGGAACTTTGCTACCTCGACTACCTCCGGTTCCATCGCAGCATTGTAGATGGTGGTGACGCCATCAGCAAGCGCTGCTGCAGTCATCAAATGCTGCGTGGCCCCGGCACTCGGGAAATTTAGATAGATCTGACCACCACGAAGCCGCTCGCACTCAGCCTCCACAAACCCGTGGTCCATAACCAGGTGTGCGCCCAAAGTCTGGATTCCTTTTATGTGGAAGTCGACGGGTCGAGCACCTATATCGCAACCTCCGGGCATGGCAACTTTGGCATAACCTTTGCGCGCCAAAACAGGACCCAACACACAAAAAGAGGCGCGCATTCTTCTAACCAATTCATATGGCGCCTCTGTGCATTCGATTTCAGTAGCATCTATCCTGAGCAAGCCGTTATCTTCGTAATCACATCTAACGCCCAGGGAACGAAGCACCTCGACCATCGTGTGGACATCTCGAATTGAGGGGACATTATATAGGACGGTTTCGCCCTTCCCCAGCAGAGCAGCAGCCATTATTGCAAGGCAACCATTCTTACTGCCGCTCATCGAAACGGTTCCTTCGAGACGGGTCCCTCCTGTGACCACAAGCTTGTCCACGTTGTTTCCGTCCTCCTTCGAATTAACTCCAACAGGCAAATACTCTTCGCGTCGAACCAAATTCTATCGGCACAACCCGAACGCTGGGAGTGAGTATAATCAAACGACAGAGCTAGTGTCAACCAGATACCAGACATTCAGCTCAGCCACTTGTAATAACGCCTGCCGTAGTCCAAAGGGTTACGTCGAAGAAGAAATTCAGTGCAATAATCAGATCACCACCTCGTTGCTGGAAAGCGTTTCCTGGTCGTAACTCGCGTTTTCCTCTACAGGAAATAATACCCAGAATTCGCGCGCACGCAGACCAAACAACCTGCCAACAACCGCGAGGCTAGTGAAGGAGAATCAAGTCACGGTGAGGAATACAGCAAAGCAAACAAAAATGCCCGCGAAGCTTTACTCTTCGCGGGAGTGTGTGGTGGAGCAGAGGAGATTCGAACTCCCGACCTCATCCGTGCGAAGGATGCGCTCTCCCAGCTGAGCCACTGCCCCACGGTCCGTGATTATTATACCACCAGGTGCGAGGAAGTTCAACATGGTTGCTACCGGACTTGAGGTTCTACTGCAAGAAAGAATTGATGAGCTTAAGCACTGCAGAGTCGGCATAGTTGCAAACCACGCCTCAGTTACACGAGAGCTTGTCCACATATCTGACGCTCTCTCAAACGCCGGCGTACGTGTTACGGCACTATTTGGCCCAGAGCACGGCGCTCGCGGCGACATTGCGGACGGAGAAGCAGTGGAGGACAGCGTCGACGACCGACTTGGCGTGCCTGTTTATAGTCTGTACGGCAA
>JARYME010000036.1 GCA_029907315.1 Armatimonadota bacterium
CGCGCGCCCAGCGCAGAGATGCTGAGCGGCATCGATGTTATGATCATCGACCTGCAAGATGTAGGGGCGCGGTTTTACACGTTTTTATACACGGCGGCGTTGGTTATGCGTTCGTGCGGCGAGCACAACGTTCCGGTGTGGGTTTTGGATCGGCCCAACCCCATAACAGGAACACGCCCTGAAGGTCCAGTGCTGGAGCCGGAATTTGCATCGTTTGTCGGCCTGTATCCCATCGCTCAAAGACACGCCCTGACCATAGGCGAGCTTGCAAAGCTCTTCCAGGAACATTTCGATGCCCGTTGCACGCTCGAAATAGTAAAAATGGAGAATTGGACACGTGATATGTGGTTCGACGAAACGAGACTGCCGTGGGTCTTGCCGTCGCCCAATATGCCGACCCTCGACACGGCAACAGTCTACCCAGGTATGTGTCTCCTGGAAGGAACCAACGTATCCGAAGGGAGAGGCACCACAAAGCCTTTTGAAATGTTCGGCGCCCCGTGGATCGAACCGCGCAAACTCAAGGACACATTGGTAGGCCTCGATCTTCCGGGCGTCGGCTTCCGTGAGGCATATTTTGTACCAACCACATCCAAGTATGAAGGGGTACGATGCGCAGGGCTCCAGCTGCACGTGTTTGACCGCGAGTCGTTTCGACCCGTACTTACGGCTGTTGCAGTGGTTGCCGCCCTCCGCACACTTTACCCGGACGATTTCAATTTTCGACCACCGAGCGCGACAGGCAAATGCCATTTTGACTTGCTGTGCGGTACGTCGTCTGTTCGCGAAGCCATTGAACAAGGGGTTTCCCCTTGGGAAATTGCTCGTAGTTGGGACAAGCAACTGAGTGAGTACGCTCGACTTTGCGAAGAAGTACACTTATATTGACGCGAATAGGAACCCCGATATACACTGAGTGCGTAGTGGATACGTCTGTAACAGCAAGCTAACGGGTTTGCACGGAGGCCAAACTCAGCTTTTCCGGCCCGCGGTAAGCGGCTACGGCAAAAAGATCGCCTTAGAAAAGGGGGAGTGATCGTGGCTGACGCCATTGCGGTTAGAAATCTCACAAAGGTGTACGGCGGTGCTCTGAAAGACAGAGTGCCCGCTGTGGACAACATTAGCTTCACTGTAGCACAGGGCGAAGTATTCGGTTTTATCGGACCTAACGGAGCCGGAAAGACCACCACAATTAAGATTCTTCTTGGATTGCTTTTTCCGACTTCCGGCGAAGCTGAGGTCTTGGGGAAACCGGCAGGCGACATCGAAACGAAACGTCGAATCAGCTATTTGCCGGAGAGCCCTTACTTCTACGAACACATGACGGGCGCAGAAGTTATAGATTTCTACTGCCGGCTCTTCAGAATGGGAGCAGCAGAACGAAAGGCGAAGACCCAAGAGCTGCTTGAGAGGGTCGGACTTGCTGAGGATGGTCACCGCACGCTAAGACAGTATTCGAAAGGTATGCTTCAGCGCATTGGTATTGCTCAAGCTCTGATCAATGACCCCGACCTGTTGTTTCTCGACGAACCAACCTCTGGCCTTGACCCGATAGCTCACAAGGACATCACCGAGCTGATCGCTTCACTTGGCAGGCAGGGCAAAACAGTGTTCCTGAGCTCTCACCAACTGGGCGACGTTGAAACCGTGTGCGATAGAGTTGCAATTATAAACCGCGGCAAGATCGTGAAAATTGGCACGCTCGACGACCTTCTGCGGGCAGGCAGAACAGTGATAACATTCGCCAAAGCCGGCTCGGAACTGGTAGAGCAAGTTAAACCCTACGCGGAGAGAGTTTCAGCAGACGGCGAACTTGTGCGCGTATATGTCGAGTCTGAAGAGAATGTCCATTCTGTCTTGGATGCTGCGCGTGGCAAAGCGACTTTAGTATCCGTGCTGCCGCAGCGGCAAACGCTCGAAGACCTCTTCGTGGAGATAGTGAGGGAGGTACGAAAGTGATAATCTGGTCAATCGCGAAAACAACAGTAGGTGACGCCCTGCGGAAAAAGGTTCTCCAGATCTTTTTGGTCGTCGCCATAGGTCTCATTATTATCTCCCTATCGTTCTCGCAGACACTATCGTTCTCATCACGCGCGGGTTCGTCGACGGACATCATGCTCGTGAAGAGCTTCGGCTTGGGTCTTATGGCCGTCGCAGCGTGGCTGATCAGCCTTGTGATGGGTGTGTCTCTCATTCCACAGGAGATTGAGCGCCGCACCATATACACAATTCTCGCCAAACCCGTTAAGCGATATGAGTTCATTGTGGGAAAGTATCTCGGCGCTGTGCTGACACTCGCCATCAACGTCGCCATCATGGGAGTTGTATTCATCGCCGTTTGTGTTTTCAAGGCGATGGGAGCTGAGCAGCCGATCGCGCCGGAAGAAACCGGACTTCCGATTGTAGGTATGCAGCAAGTGGGGTTGTTCGATTGGAACATGGTCTGGGGCGTGATAATGATTTTTCTTCAGTTTACAGTGCTAACATCTGTGGTGTTGCTCTTCTCCGTGTTCCTAACCCCGACAGTCAATTTCTTTATGGGGCTGGGCGTGTACATAATCGGTGTTATGGCGCCGCTGACGGAAACATTATCGAGTAAGGAGTCACAGCTGCATCCTGTGCTCAAGGCGTTCTACAGGGTTATCCACACAGTGGTCCCGAACTTCGACAAGTTCAACGTCACCAACACTTTGCTGCATCCTGAAACCCATATTGAAAGCATGGCGAAGTACACGGGGATTGTTACGCTGTACGCGTTGTTCTATTCGCTGCTGATGATGTTGCTTGCGATAATCATCTTTCGAAAGAAGGAGGTTTGAGCTATGCCAGAGGGAAGCTCTAAGCCTCTATGGGTGCTGGTTGTCATCTTACTCCTCGCGGTTGCTTGGACTCAGTATCTGGCAGATCCGATCCAGTATAGGATGCAAGAGAAGGCGAAACCAACTAGCGGCGGCGGGGAATTGATGGTACAGCTGCCGGGACAGTTCATAGTAGCCTCAGTAGCCGGATTTAAGGAAGTAATCGCCGGAGCGCTGTGGGTTCGAGCAGACACGTTCTTCCACGCCGGTCAGTACGAGGCGATAATACCGATCGTGCGGCTGGTAACGTGGCTTGACCCGCACAATGTCGACGTTTACTCGACCGGTGCCTGGCACCTGGACTACAATTTCGTCGACACAAACCAAATGTCGGATAAGCGCTACATACCTGCCGCAGTAGCGCTCCTAAAAGAAGGGATCAAGCATAATCCGGACATCTGGGACCTCTACTTCGAACTCGGCTGGACGCATTACAACAAGAAAATTCTCGATTACGAGAAGGCAGTCGAGTACATAGAGAAGGCTTGCACAAAGGACGGTGTCGATCCAAACACTGGTCAGCGCGTGCCCAGACCTGAATTCGTGGACCGAATGCTCGCCCATATGTACGAGAAGGTCGGTCGGTTCGACGACGCTATCAAGCAATGGTATAAAGCCAGGAAGCGAGTTGAGGAAGCAATAGCCAGAGAACGTAAGAAAAAGAAAGGTGGCTACGTCGACACGACCTCGCTGGACGTATGCGACCGCAACCTGGGTCTACTTTACCTGAGGCTCGCCTGGCGCTACGGTGACATGGAAGCGTACAAAAAAGGGCTTGAAATCTATAAGCGTTTGGCAAGCCGCAAAGACGCTCCAGCTCAGTTGGTGGAAGCTACAAGAGGAGCAGAAGCGGATTACGCCCGGAGGGTAGCGACAAACAATCCCCCGCGCGATGCCTTGAAACCTCTGGACGCAGGCTTCGAAGTAACATGGAAGAAAGTAGCACCGAAGGTTTTCATAATCAAGGGCAAAGTCAACCTGGTTCCGGCGTCCGAATACAAGGACCTGGCTTCCGAATGCTTTACCCATTGGTATCGCGACAACCAGAACGCACCCCCCGACCAAAGAAAATTGTGGCGCGATGGGTGTAGAATACGCTGGATACTCCGCGACTACGATTACAAGATGCCAGAGCTGAAAACGTTCAGCTACAAAATTGATAAGACAAAGACTATCGCCTGGGACAGCGTATATGTGAGCGGAGGCACTTTCTCAGACCGGATCGATCTCAGCCAAGATCCGGACTTCTATCCGTTCAAGGCCGATAAATACAAGTTGACGATAATGTTTGTTCCGCAGCAAGCGGAGTGTCCTGACTATGTTCAAGACCGCATCGGCTGGAAGGGAGAAGCGCTTCGCGACAAGCGCTATCTGGACACAAAGACCCAACCCGGATTTCACCTGCTGCGCAAAGAGATGGTCTTGAGCAAGAAGGATGTTTTGTAGTTAGAACTGGACGTTCCACGACAGCGGTTGACAAGGGAAAAGTAGCAGGGTATCATCCGAGCGCAGTGAGCTTCTTCAGCGCGAGGAGGGGGTGGTACGCGTGCAAAAGCAATGCACCCGCGCAGGAAACCGCATAGGTTTTACCCTAGTCGAATTGCTCGTGGTGATAGCAGTTATCGCAATTCTGACAGCCCTGCTGCTGCCGGTATTTGTTTCGGCCCGAGAAACTGCACGCAGAGCATCTTGTTCCTCTAATCTGCGGCAAATCGGGAAAGTTCTCGCGCTCTATCGTGACGACTGGAACGGCATCAATTGCAGCATATGGGCGAACGGGCCCGATACCGACATTGGCTCATTCTTTTGGGTTATAACAAAGTATGCGCAGACGCGCCTAGGCGAAGGCTCAGCCAATATTTTCAAGTGTCCGAGTGCGCCCTGGCTGAAGCAGAAAATGTCTGCTGTTCGAGGTTCTAGGGAACGAACAGGTTTTGCGTACAACATGAACGAAACAGGCTGGAGCGATCCCCGTAGGGTTAATGGTGTGCAAGCTACATTCGCATGGCATTTTCCAGACAGCTGCGTCAAGCATCCTGTTGAGAAGATTATCGTTGCCGAGGCGTGCGGATGGTGTTACGGAGTCGCTTATGGCGATGGAACAGTGCAAGACAACGAGGAGTGGACGGGTCGCACCAGCATCGGCGGATGGGGTTGGAAAAGCGTGCATCCGGCTCGAGATGAAGTTATCCCAGTCAGTGAAGGACCCATCAGCCGGTACGGAGCGACCGTCTCAAAGATCTATAACCTGCGAGCCAGCCACTCCGAGGGAACGAATTTCCTCTACTACGACGGTCACGTACGACATCAACGGGTAACGCTGGGCAAAAACTGGAGCCTACTAT
The DNA here is from genome assembly GCA_029907315.1 of Armatimonadota bacterium. Taxonomy (GTDB): domain Bacteria; phylum Armatimonadota; class UBA5829; order UBA5829; family UBA5829; genus CALJES01. The sequence goes on from JARYME010000036.1 coordinate 5,204, forward strand.
ACTGATAATCCGGCAACAGTGAAGGGAATACGGAGGCAGCAAGCTAATCCATATCCGGCATGGATATGATTCGAAGCATAATAGATGCTGCCGGTCGGTTCAGAGGTGTTCTTGCCTTTGCAATAGTCTTCATCCTCGGTGTCATCTTCTCACCGGTATCGTATAGGACAGGGCACTCCACGTTCCTCAATTGGTCCACCCAAAACGACATCCTTTTCGAGTACGCTGAGTATGGAATTCTTGCCGCCGGTATGACTTTGGTGATCATAAGCGGCGGAATAGACCTATCCGTCGGATCCGTGCTGGGTTTCTCTGCAACGCTGTTCGCCCTTCTGTTGGTAGGCTACGGTTGGTCGGCAAGTGCAGCTGCAGTATTCACAACCTTGACGGCTGCTGTTATGGGTGCTGTGAACGGGTTTATAATCGCGCGTTTCAAAATGCAGCCGTTCGTAGCCACCCTGGGGATGATGCTTATAGCAAGGGGGGCGGCAAAGTGGATATCGGGCGGCATCAAGGTTCAGCCAGGTGCACGCGAGTGGTACGCCATTAAAAGCGGCAATCCCCACATCTTTGATTGGATGACATCACAGACAGCCCTACTAAACCTCCGCCCAATCACCCTGGTCTTTATTGCATCGATTGTAATCCTCTGGATCGTGCTGCGCTTCACGCGGTTCGGCCGCTACATTTACGCCATCGGCGGGAACGAGGAAGCGGCCAGGCTATCAGGGATCCGAGTGGGGTCGGTGAAGCTGGTGGCATATACGCTGTGCGGCATCACAGCTGGCTTGGCTGGGATCTGCAACGCGTGCCGAGTGACGCTCGGCGATCCTGGAGAAGCAGGAATGACTTATGAATTGGATGCAATTGCCGCAGTGGTGATAGGAGGAACAAGCCTGAGCGGCGGGAAGGGCGGAATGTTCTTCACATTCCTGGGAACACTCATTATTGCATACATCAGCAAGATCCTGAGTCTGCAAGGTATCGAGGAAGCACCTCGACTTATGATAAGAGGGGCTCTGATAATCATCGCAGTACTCATCCAGCAAAGTAGAAAGGAGTAGTAAAAGGTGAAACCTGTCAAAACACGATTGCTCAAGGTACTCTTTCTCGTTGGTATAGCTCTGGTCAGCTCGCTGTTTATCAGCGGCTGCGGCCAGAAAGAAGCGAAGAAGCAGTTCGTGATTGGCATGTCGCAATGCAATTTGGGTGAGCCGTGGCGAGTGCAGATGAATGCAGATATCAAAGCAGCAGCGGCCAAGCATCCCGAAATCAAGATAATCTGGAAGGACGCTCAGAACAAGACCACTGTGCAGCAAGACCAAGTTAAGGAACTGGTGGACCTGGGGGTAGACCTGATCATAATAAGCCCGAAGGAAGCTCGTCCGCTGACTAAGCCGGTGGCTGACGCCATTGACGCAGGTATACCGGTCATCGTGCTTGACCGGAAAGTAGAGGGCGACAAGTACACTTGTTTCATAGGAGGCGACAATTTCAAGATCGGTGAAGAAGCCGGCAAGTTCATGGTGAAGCTTTTAGGGGGCAAAGGAAACGTAGTTGAACTTAAGGGCTTGATGACCAGCACACCGGCCGTCGAACGTCACGAAGGCTTTCTGAAAGGAATTAAGGGTTCTCAAATCAAAATTATCTTTTCCGCCGACTGCCATTGGCTGGAACCAGACGCTCAGCGCGAGATGGCGTCGGCCCTGGCACGCTTTCCTGAGCCGGACGATATTGATGCGGTTTACGCTCACAACGATCCCAGTGCCCACGGCGCCTATATCGCTGCCAAGAACGAAGGTAAGGGTCGAGAAAAACGGATCAGGTTCATTGGAATCGATGCGCTGCCTCACGAAGGCATCAGATATGTAAAGGAAGGACTGCTTACGGCTACATTCCAGTATCCCACCGGCGGGGCGGAAGCCATAGAAACCGCACTGAAAATACTCCACGGTCAGAAGGTGCCCAAGAATATAATCCTCGGCACCAGGGTTTTCACACGAGAAAACGTGGACAAAGGCGGTCAACCGCTGTAGAAGCTTTAAGGAGTGTAGGCGGTATGAAAAGCATAGTCGGCGGGATTTCTACCGCACTGGTGGTGGCACTAATCCAGACACTCGCAACAATCAGCCCAATAGAGGCAACCAGCAGCACTCAGCTTGTACGGTTCGACTTCGAGGACGGCACACTGCAGGGGTGGACGATAATCTCCGGCGAAGCCGGCAATCTGCCCACCGGACCAAAAGAAGCACGTGGAAACGTAAACTTCGGACAACAAGGAAAATACTTCATCGGACTGTACGAGAACCCCAAACACGACGAGGCGGCAGTGGTACTTCAGTCGCCTACTTTTGTGATCACCTCCGACTATATTACACTGCTGGTAGGCGGTGGAAATCATCCCGACAGTTGCTACGTTGCGCTCTACAGAGCTTCAGACGACAAGGAAATCGCCCGCGAAACCGGACGCAACTCTGAGTTGATGACCCGCCGCTACTGGAAGGTAAGCGATTACAAGAACGAGCGCATGTATTTGCGAATAGTAGACTCCTGCACAGGCGGATGGGGTCACCTAAATGTAGACGATATACGTGAACTCACTCCGAGTGAGATCAAGTCCCTTCTTCGAGAACAAACCAGAAAAGAAAACCACTATCAACAGTGGTTGAAAAGCGTGACGGCCCCCTCACGCAGGATCGTTTACTCAGGAAAAACCGCCACCGACGTTAACTTTCCGCTGGGAGGTATCGGGAGCGGCCACTTGTCAATCTGTGCCGACGGCGCCATAAGGCAATGGTGCATATTCAACCGTGTTAACGAAGCCTGTGTAGTTCCTGACAGCTTTTTTGCAGTGTGGGCACGCCCGAAATCAGGCACTCCTATCGCCAAAATTCTTCAGCAGCGGCCCCCGGACGGTCTGCCTGGCGTTCAGAGTGTCGAGTTCATTGGTGAGTATCCCATTGCGCACTTGAAGTTCGTCGATGACTACCTGCCTGTAGACGTTCGACTCAAGGCGTTTTCGCCGTTCATACCGATGAACGCGAAGGATTCAGCTATCCCAGCTGCGGTGTTTGAGTTTACGGTCCGCAACAAGTTGGCTGAACCGACGGATGTTTCTCTGCTTTCCACCCTCCAAAATGCCGCCGGTTACGATGGCCTATCCGAAATCAGGGGTGTTACCTGCAAGTTGTACGGGGGAAATACCAACACTTCCTTAACTGAAAGAGGGTTCGCGGCTGTCTTACTCTCCAATCCTCGCCTGCCGCAAGAAGCCAGGCAGTACGGAACTATGGCGCTGGCCGCTATAAACCCAAAATGCCTAATTGCTGACCAGTGGGACAACTTGGACATTCTGTGGCGAGAATTCTCAACCAGCGGCGTGGTCACATCCCAAGGAACCGGCCCCAGTGGCCGCGGCCGCACGTGGAACACGGCAGCGGTGGTGCCATTAGAGCTAAGACCTTACGAAGAAGCCAAAATCACGTTTGTATGGAGCTGGCACTTCCCAAACCTCTTCAACTGGTGGGATAACCGCGAGGGCCAGCCGAAACTCGGCAGAATGTACGCGAACTGGTTCACCGACGCATTGGACGTCATACGGTATGTTGCCGCCAATTACGATAGACTGTCGGCGCAGACCCAAGCTTTCCGAGACACTTTCTATAAGACAACCCTGCCATATTGGATGCTTGACCGCATATCTGCGCAGTGCAGCACGTTGGTAAGCACAGTGTGCATGTGGCTTGAAGACGGGCACTTCGTGGCGTTCGAAGGTGCGGGTTGCTGCCCGATGAACTGCACCCATGTTTGGAACTACGAGCAGCTCCTCGCACATTTGTTCCCCGAATTGGAACGCAACATGCGGCACATCGACCTGGAAATCCAGCAGAACCCTGACGGCGGCGTAAGGCACAGAACAAGACTTCCCGTCAGCCTTCCCAGAGAGACAATGCCTTTCTGTGACGGTCACTTGGGCACCATCCTAAAAGCTTACCGAGAGTACCGGTTGAGCAACAGTCGAGAATGGTTTGATAAGATGTGGCCGCGGATTAAGTTGGCAATGCAATTCGCATTCCGCGAGTATGACCCCAACAAAGATGGCGTAATAGTGGCAACGCAGTGGAACACCTACGACGCAGCTATGTACGGGCCCAACACGTTCATAGGATCCCTGTATCTGGCAGCACTCCGCGCTTGTGAGGAGATGGCAAGGATTGCCGGTGATGAAGAGTTTGCCAAAGAATGCCGCTCGATATTTGAATCGGGATCCAAGCGGCTGGACGAGGCTCTGTGGACCGGAGAGTATTGGCGGCAGATTGAAACAAAACCCAAACCGGAGGAGGTTCGCGGAAAAGAGTGGCTGTTAGAAGATTGGCCTGAAGAAAGCAGGGATCCGAACGTAAACCGACCCTACGGAAAGGGGTGTCACGCTGACCAGCTGCTGGGTCAGTGGTGGGCGAATATAGTCGGACTTGGTTATGTTCTACCCAAAGAGCATGTGCGCACGGCTCTAGAGTCTATTATGAAATACAACTGGGTTGGAGACTTTGGGGAGGTCGTTCAACAACCGCGCGCTTTCGCTGGAACCGAAGACCCAGGTTTGTATGTATGCACGTGGCCATATGGTGGCAAGCCCGAACACGAAACTCTTTACAGTTTCGAGGTTTGGACCGGAATAGAATACGAAGTCGCTGGGCTTCTGCTCGCGGAAGGCAAAACCCAGGAAGCATACCAAATAGTCAAGGCCGTCAGTGACCGCTACAACGGCATTCCGCGTCCTCCGATTCAGCGAAACCCCTGGGCAGAAGTTGAATGTTCGAATCACTACGCCAGGGCAATGGCAGCCTGGGCCCTGCTGTTGGCTAGTCAGGGCTATGCATACTGCGGTCCTGAAGCCTCAATTGGATTCAACCCAGTAATCTCACCTGACCACCACGCAAGCTTCTTCTCAGCTGCTGAAGGATGGGGGCTTTTCACCCAAAAGCGTAGCCGCCGATCCCAGCAGAATACACTCAAGGTAGAATACGGCAAGCTCGTAATTAGGCGCTTGACTCTCAACCTGCCGGAATCAGCGGCTCAAGCATACTCAGACCGCTCAGTAAAGCTCAGCGTAAAACTCAGCGGCAAGTCTGCCGCTCCGGAGCTGAACGTGATACACCCGCCGACAACCAAGTTTGACGGCACCTCGGCAGTGACAATATTATTCAGCGAACCGGTGACAATCCATGCCGGTCAAGAGCTAAGCGTACGGTTAAGCTGGTAGTTGCAAACATTCCGAGCGGTTTGGCAATGTCCGCAAGCGAACCCTAAGGTAGCACACTCGCAAGGTGCACTTTCAGGCACCCGGTTTTAGGTATTCCTCCACCCTTTTCGCTACTGCCTCGGGAGTAAATCCGAACTTCTCCGCCAGTACTTTGTAAGGCGCTGAAGCGCCGAACCGGTCAATTCCGATGATCAACCCTGCGTCGCCTGCGTACTTATGCCAACCAAATGATGCCCCTGCCTCAACTACTACGCGCTTTTTCACTGCTGAAGGCAGGACGAGCTCTTTGTACGATTGGTCCTGTTCCTCAAATAGTTCCATCGACGGCATGGAAACCACTCGAGCCTCGATCCCCTTCGCTGCCAGTATCTGCGAGGCTTGAAGGGCTGTTCCAACCTCAGATCCGGTGGCTATCAGGATCACGTCCAATTTCTTCGAGTCGCGGACAATATACGCGCCTTTTCTTAGGCCTTTTGCTTTTTCCGGAGTGTCATTAACCGGATCAACGTTTTGACGCGTAAGAGCGAGAGCGGTCGGTCCGTTTTTTCTTTCCAGGGCTACTGCCCAAGCGACTGCCGTTTCCGCTGTGTCGGCGGGTCGGATAACGGTAAGGTTCGGGATTGCACGCAAGGAAGCAAGATGCTCTATCGGCTCGTGGGTCGGGCCGTCCTCTCCCACAAATATCGAATCGTGGGTGAAGACGTACACAACCTGCTGCTTCATCAGTGCAGCCAGTCTTATCGCAGGGCGCATGTAGTCGGAAAACACAAGGAAGGTTCCACCGTAAGGAATGGTTCCACCGTATAGAGCCATTCCATTCATGATAGAACCCATACCGTGTTCGCGAACACCAAAATGGATGTTTCGTCCCAAAGGATCAGTTCTTGAGAAATCACCTCCACCCTTGATGTCCGTCTTGTTGGAAGGTGCTAAGTCTGCAGATCCGCCCCAAAGTGCGGGCACTAGCTTTGCAAGCTCTTGAAGTATGATACCGGAGGAGTTCCTAGTGGCGTTCGGTTTCGTGCAATCAATGGAGCGGAAAAGCTTGTCCTCTAGTTGAGCCGGGATCTCTCGGTTCATCATTTTGTTCCAAAGCTCCAAGAGCTCAGGGAAGCTATCGCAGTACTTCTTAAATCTTGCCTGCCATGCGTCGTATTCAGCCTTCAGCTCCGCCGAACGTTTCCGGAACAGCTCGCGCACTTCCTGAGGCACGTAGAATGGCTCATCAACAGGCCAACCAGCCAACTGTTTCGCCGCCCTGACCTCTTCCTCGCCGAGAGGCTCGCCGTGCGCGGCTGCGCTTCCAGCCTTGGTGGGAGCCCCTTTCGCTATGCACGTCCGGCAGATTATAAGAGAAGGCCGATCGCATTCCGCAACGGCGGCCGACAGGGCTCTCTCGACTGCCTGCCTGTCGTGCCCATCAACACTCTGCACGTGCCACCCGTAGGCTTCGAACCGTTTTGTAACATCATCGGAATATGCTAGGGATGTGCTGCCCTCGATGGTTATGCAGTTATCGTCATAAAGAACTATCAGGTTGCCTAACCCTAGGTGACCTGCAAGGGAGCAGGATTCGTGACTAACGCCTTCCATCAAGTCGCCGTCGCTAGCAATCACGTATATGTGGTGATCTATGATGTCATAACCCGGCCGGTTAAAAAGTGCTGCCAGACGCTTGGAAGCCATCGCCATACCGACGGCATTCGATATACCCTGCCCCAAAGGACCAGTGGTCGTCTCGACACCGCGATCTGGATCATATTCCGGGTGGCCAGGCGTTACACTTCCCCACTGCCTAAACTGCTTGAGATCGTCCAGCGAAATCTCAAAGCCAGCAAGATGTAAAAGCGAGTAGAGAAGCATTGAGCCGTGCCCACCGGATAAAATGAAGCGGTCGCGGTTAGGCCATCTGGGATCATTTGGATTGTAGCGGAGGAACTTGATCCATAAGACATAAGCGTAGTCGGCCGCCCCCATCGGCAAGCCAGGATGACCCGACTTGGCTTTCTCAACACCGTCGACCGACAGGAATCTGATGGTATTAACAGCAAGCTCGTCAAGATCTCGATTCACCACTGCCATTTTACCTCTCACTCCAAGGTAGAATTGTCCGATATACCACCGTCGGCACACCGCGGCGGTTCAGCGAACGTCCACCAGTCGCCACAGCACACCAGAACATTTGATTAGTCTGGGTCGGTTCGAGCACATAATGCTGACATCTCACGGCAGTCGCCACAGCACACCAGAACATTTGATTAGTCGGCGTTTCGAAAATGACCTTCAGCCAGTTGGATTCACCGCTACCAGCGGTATAATGAGCCGAGAAGTCAGACGTGCTGGTCTGCCATATTCAGCGTTCACGACTGGTGGAGGGTTGAGAATTATGCAGCTGGGTATTGTCGGTCTCGGACGAATGGGGCTTGGCATAGCCACGAGACTTAACCGCCGCGGACACGAGGTGCGTGGCTACGATCGCGACCCGGAAAGACGTCGCGAGGCAACGGGACAAGGCATCGCGTGTTCGGAGACTTTAAGCGAGCTCACAAAGAACCTCGCTGTGCCAAGAGTCGTTTGGCTGATGTTGCCGGCTGGTCAAAGCACAAATGAAACCATCGAGAGTCTATCCGAGCTGTTGGAAAGCGGTGACATCCTGATTGACGGCGGCAATTCATTCTACCGCGACACCGTTCGGCACGCAGAACGACTAAAGAACCAAGGGATTCAGCTGCTGGACGCCGGGGTCAGCGGAGGAGTGCGAGGGCAACACGACGGCTACTGCGTAATGGTTGGCGGGGAAAAAGAGGCTTACGAAAAGGTTCAACCCGCGTTTCGTGACCTGGCTATGAAGGGAGGGTGCGCTTACGTGGGCAGATCCGGAGCGGGACACTTCGCTAAAATGGTGCACAATGCTATCGAATACACATTCCTACAAGGGCTTGGCGAAGGCTTCGAACTCCTGAGAAACTCAGGTTACGAATACGACCTGGCGTCATTAGCTGATCTTTGGAACCATGGCAGCGTAATTCGTTCGTGGCTACTGGAACTAGCAGAGGAAGTGTTCAGAAGCTCACCTGATTTGGAAGACGTTCGCGGCTGGGTAGCAGATTCCGGTGAGGCGCGGTGGGCTCTACAAGAGGCTCTCGAACGCGGAGTGCCTGTGCCCACCACAGCAATGTCACTGATCATGCGCCTGAGATCGCGGCAGGAAGACTCGTTCTCAGCTAAGCTTGTGGCAAAGTTGCGAGAAGCGTTCGGCGGACACGAAGTTAAGAGCTCACGAGACGACCGCCGAATGCCTTGAGAACGCCCAACCGAACTCCAGCTTCGCTACACTAGACTGGAAACAACGTTCACCCCATTGAGCGCCATATGGTAGAGAAACACCAGGTGGAAAAAATCACCGTCGTGAGCCATCAACCCTTTGGAACGTGCAGTCTGGACCGGGAGATCATATGTTTGCACGCAGTCCTCGGGAACAACTATCTCGAGGCGCCGCGACTCAGCTACACACTTGGCTCTCAAATGAATCGCAAGTTGGTATACGCATATGTCGGTGCAGTCTCCGACAACGACCAACGTCTTTAACTGCGGGCGCGCATCCAACCATCCCTGTAGGTTGGTTCCAACGAAGGCGTTTGTGGTCGACTTCGGCACTACGTCGAATTGGTCGGCAAAGGGAAGGCTGGCAAGTTCGTCGACCATCTCTGCCTCGGAAGAACCTACTCGGCAGTGAGGTCCGTATACTTCAAACTCGAGAGAGTCATCGGGGTGTGCGTCCTGAATAATGACGTAGTCGCGAACCCCGTAGCCATAGATACGTTCCAATAGATCTGCCACACGTGGTACGATAGCGGCAACTCTAGGGCTTGATAGGTTGCCCTCAGAAGCGAAACCTTTTACCAAGTCCACACACGCCACACCTACTGCCTTCGAATCCCCTGCGCGCTCGACAAGCTCTCGAAGAGAAAGTGACTTCAGGGAATCTCGCCACTCAAGCAGGTACTTGAGAAAGCTTTCGTATTTAATCAACTCTTTGTTGCAGTTCGAGGCGTCAGACATAGGTCTCTCACTCCTCTTCTGTTTTCAGGACATTGTATACCCCACGCAGAAACAGAGACAAACAATGAAAACCCCGTTCCAGACGAAGGACTTGGCGCCTCGGTTGACCGCCAGGTTAACGCACCCATATAATAACTTTGATGGTACCCCTTTTGAGTCCAGTGGAAGCGCTTCTTTTTGACCTGGACGGCACACTTGTGGAAACAAACATCGATTTTCCGCTAATGAAGCGCGAGGTTTTACGGCTGGCATCCAATGCAGGATTGGAAAGTGCGAATCTGAAAGACCTCGATATCCTCTCGATAATAGAACATGCAGCCCAGCACCTTCGCGCCTCAGGATCTCACGAGCTTGCGGAAAAATTTCGGAGCGAAGCGAACGCCAGGCTTGAGGAGATTGAAATGCGTCATGCTGCCGACGCGAAAGAAATACCAGGTGCCAAGCAGTTGATTCAAACGCTCCGGGCACGCGGAATACGAGTCGGTATCGTGACGCGAAACTGCAGGAAAGCCAGCGAATTGGCGCTTCGGATAGTAGGAATCGAACCGGACGTTCTAATCAGTCGAGACGACTGTTCCTCCCACAAGCCTAGCCCAGACCCGATATTCCGAGCTCTGGAATTCCTGGGCGTGAAACCGTCTGCCGCCGCGATGGTTGGAGACCACCTTATGGACATTCAAAGCGGCCAAAACGCTGGTTTGACAACTGTGGGATTTCTGCGAGAAGACCGGCCTGAGAACTTCTTCGATCAAGTAAGACCGAATATCGTGGTGCGTTCTCTGTCAGAGGTGATGTGTGCGGTTATCGGTGATAATCGTTAATTGGAATACCAGCAGCTTTCTCGCTGAGTGCTTGGAATCCCTGGCGACTCACCCGCCGTCTTGTGAACACGAAATAATCGTAGTCGACAATAATTCGAAGGACTTCGACGAAGAGGCATTCGTCCGCCGATTCCCCCAGGTGCACTTCATACGCAGTGAGTCGAATCTAGGCTACGCAGCCGCAAACAACACAGCCATCCAGCAATCGCGAGGTGAGTATATTCTGCTACTTAACCCCGACACACGCGTAACAGAAGGTGCCCTTGATTCACTGATAGCTTTCATGGATGCGCATCCTGATGCGGCAGCTTGCGGAGCCAAATTGATTCGCCCCAACGGGCAAGTCGAGCTCTCTGTGCGCAGTTTCCCATATCCTTTTGCGATTGCGTGCGAGTTCTTGGGCTTGGCGAAGATATTTCCTAGGTGCCGCGTCATTGGGCGATACCGGATGAGGTGGTTTTCGTATGACCAAGAAGCCGAGGTAGATCAACCGATGGGGTCGTGCCTTATGTTGAGGCAGACGGCGGTTGAGGATGTAGGTTTACTTGATGAATCATTTCCGATATTCTTCAACGAAGTAGACTGGCTGTACCGGGCGAGGATGAGAGGATGGAAGATATACTTTACGCCGAAAGCTCTTGTCATTCACCACGGCGGTGCAGCAACGAGTCAAGCGGACCGCCGAGCGATGATTCGGGAATCCCACGAATCCCTCGTCCGTTTCTACAACAAACATTTCAGGAATAGGTTGCCAAAAGTCGTTTACTATGCAATAGTCGCGCTTATTCGTCTCAGCGTGTTCATTAGAAGGTAGGTTGAGTTGGAAGCAAAAAACGGCACTAGCCCGGTCGACGTAACGGTGAGCATAGTAAACTGGAACACGCGCGATTTTCTGCGCAGGTGTTTGGAAAGCGTGCTCGCGCAAGACGATCAAATATCATTCGAAATCCACGTTGTCGACAACGCCTCCGCTGACGGGAGTGCGGAAATGGTCCGATCACTGTTCGGAGACCGTGTGCGTCTCATCAGTATGCCTCGAAACGTAGGTTTCGCAGCTGCTCAAAACGAATCGATGCGACTAGCTTCCGGACGATACGTTTTTCTGCTCAACCCAGACTCGGTATTGGGTTCAACCGACGTGCTGCGAAAAATGGTAGAGTTCATGGATGCAAACCCGGATGTTGGACTCCTCGGGCCCAAGGTGCTGAACCCCGATGGGAGCCTCCAGTATTCCGCACGCCGCTTCCCAACCATGCTGGCTGCGAGCTTCCGACACACGCTGCTTGGCCGATTGTTTCCCAACAACGCATTCGTTCGCAGATACCTAATGACGGACTGGCCCCATGACAGAATTGCCGACGTAGACTGGCTTTCTGGTTCGGCACTACTGGCCAGAGTGGAAATGATTCGCCAGATAGGAATGCTCGACGAACGGTTCTATATGTATCTGGAGGACGTTGATTGGTGCCGGCGCGCTCATGAGGCCGGCTGGAGAGTGGTGTACTTCCCCGAGGTAACTGTAATCCACAAGATCGGCGGTGCCAGCGATCAAAACCCTGTGGAAATGATCAAAGAACACCACAGAAGCATGCTTCGATACTTCCTAAAGTACAACGCGCGAAGCCCGCGGATACTGCTGCTGCCGCTGGTACTACTAGGACTGTGGCTGAGAACCAAGGCTCGGCTACGACTTCTCGATCAAGGCAAGAGCCGCAACCACTAGCGCCGCCAGAATTCTGGAATAAGACGCGGTTGACACCAAGCTTTGGTGCCGTTCGGTCCCAACACCCTCGCCCTAACATACCTGGCTCCGCCCGCCTGCCGAAGATTAAACTCCGAGCGGGGCAACGTGGTCTCGAGAAGCACTTTGCCGTTGTCGCCAATGAACTGTGTTACATACGCATCTTGGCCGTTTGACGACGAGCCCGCAGTATCAATAATCACGTAATACCTCCAGCCGTCGACATAAGTGTCTTGCAGCCTTACGCCGGTCGATGCATAGAAGTCGCCCGTGGCTAGCCCGTGGAGTATTTCGCGAACAGAGGGTTTTCGGACCCGCACCCAGACCCAACCACGAAACGGATTTGCACGCTTGGCATGAAATTCACCTCTGAAGTGGTGGCTGTCGTCGACGGCCGTACCGTAGATGAGCATACCGGCAGTAAGGAGCTGATCCCATAATTCCTCCACACCGATGTGAGCTTCGTCGCCGTCATTTTGAACCTGAGGGTGTCCGTTGTATATTTCGAGAAGGCACGCCCCGCGTGTGCGAGAGATATCATAGGCGTTCAAAGCAAAGTGGAAGTTTGGGTGGTTGATCTGAGCTATGCCTCCTGCGGCTCGGATGGCGTCGATGCAGTTTTGGACAGTTTGCGATTTGGTCTCCGCTTGCTGAACAGCTACCGAACCACGAATCCCGAACCCGTTGACGTGTATGGGAAGTTGTGGCTCGTTCGTTGCAGCGGTAGAAAGCTCGATGCCGGGTATGAGTACCAAGTCGCTGCAGCGCAAATCGGCCGGATCAACGAAGACGCCGTGATCTGTGATCGATAGAAAATGATATCCATTGTCAGCGTAACGGCGACACACTTCCGAAGGTTCTGAGTCACCATCGCTAAATGTGGTGTGAGTATGCAGGTTTCCTTTGAGCCACATAGCGGTCGTAGTTTCTCCAGGTATACGCAGTTTGTGTGCAGATGCACTAGAGTGGTGCTACTACAGGTGTTGAGAGGTTTCCTGCTCGCGATTTGATCGAGGCAAGCGCAGCCTAGGTTGCGCTCAGACTGATGATCTGATCCTACGCTGCTGCGTCGAGGTCCTCTTTGTCCCGATTCGAAGATTCGGAGACCCAGTTGTCGCAATCGCGACGAGAACAATAGAACATTTTTTTGCGTACGCCGTCAGCCAGCAAGACATCCGCGATATAAGCGTGGTCGCACCGGACACATAGCAGCGGATCCAAAATCTTGATCACTTTAAGAGGGTTCTTGGACTGACTAGCCATAACTACTCCACACACGTAACTCAGGTAATATGTGCATCAATCTCGGCTACTGAGTCGGGATACCGAACCAGCCGCTTTATGCGTGAAATTGCCTGCTGTTCCGAATGGCTGAACCTGAAAAGCCGTTTGAGTTTCTGAACCTGCGCCAACCGCGCGACGCGATCCCCTGCTTCAACGAGTTCGACCACGCCGTGGTGTTCCCGAAACTTTCTGACCGAAGCAGATAGGGCATTCAAGAAGCGCAGCAAATTGTCAGAATTGACACGCTCAACGTTCAGGACTACGCTGAAATGCCCCGCGCGGATTAGCTTGTCCAGTGTGAATGTAACTGCTTTGAGGGCTGTACTCGTAACATTGCCGGCAAGCCTGAGGATTGGGATGCCCTCAACATTTTTCAGCTGCAGTTTGAAATCGGATTCCGGTTCCCTACGCATGTCCCATCCTCAAATAGATATCGGCATTTGCCCGTTCAACCTTAGGTATTCCATAGAATGCAGGCTAAACTAACCACTGTCTTGTCAGCACTTTTGTTTGCCAACGGTACAGAGAGAAAAACTGCAGTTTTGTTCGGAGATGACTTTGCCTTTCCAGCAGGTCGATGGGCTTGGATCGTTTATGAAGCTCTTTGAAAGCAACGCTCGCATTTCCCTCAGCGTCAGGTTATTTCTGCAACCCATAAACCCGCGAATAAACGCAGCGACTCGCAAGCACAACCCCTGCGATACACCACCTAGCCTCTCGCACGCATTGACCTGCGGAGAGCAAACTGCTATCATAGATGCGGCTGCAGGTTTCCACCAACCAAGGCGCCACCGGTGATGGAGTCCACCACAACTGCCCTCGTTGGCTGATGACTCCTACTTGCTCGATTTCGCGGCAAGAAAGGAGTCTAAAGTGCAGGGTACTTGGTTGATATTCTCCGCTTGGCTTGCATTAGCCCTTATCGCCTCACTGATATCGATACGCATTGGACTATCGGTAGCACTTGTGGAGATCATTGTCGGCGCAGCTGCGGGCAACCTTTTCGGGCTGTCACCTACAGGCTGGATCAATGTCCTTGCAGGCGCCGGATCGATAGTGCTCACCTTCCTGGCGGGCGCCGAGATCGATCTCAAGATCGTGAGAAAACACATTTTATCCAGTACGGCAATAGGGCTCGTTGGCTTTGCTGCACCTTTTGTCGGCGTTCTGGCGTTTGCCCGATACGTCCTTCATTGGACCTGGGCTCAATCTCAAATCGCGGGACTCTCACTTTCTACAACTTCCGTGGCCGTAGTATACGCGGTGATGGTGGAGACCGGTTATAACCGCACAGAGTTGGGCAAGTTAATACTCGCGGCGTGTTTTGTAAATGATCTCGGAACCGTGCTTGCTCTTGGTCTGTTCTTTGCAAACTATAACGCTTGGCTTGCCCTATTCGCAGCGGTCACCGCGCTCGCTATGTGGGTTTTGCCCAAGGTGATTCCACCGTTCTTTACAGCTGTGGGCAATAGAGTGAGTGAACCTGAATGCAAGTTTGTGCTGCTCATCTTGTTCCTGCTAGGTGGGCTTGCCAACCTCGCTCGAAGTGAGGCAGTGTTACCAGCATACTTGATCGGTATGGTTATGGCTCCATTTTTCTTGAGAGAACGCATTCTGGCGCAGCGACTCAGAGTGATGGCATTTACCTTGCTGACACCGTTCTTCTTCTTGAAAGCTGGCGCGTTGGTGAGCTTCAAGTCCGCTGCGGCTTCATTTGGCTTGATTACTGCAGCCCTGTCTGTAAAGATGGCGACGAAGTTCGCAGGCATTATGCCTTTGACAAGGGCGTTTCGGTTTGGGCCTCGTGAGGGAATGTACACCACGCTCTTGATGTCAACCGGGTTGACGTTCGGAAGCATATGTGCCCTGTTCGGCTTGAACAATAATATAATCAATCACGACCAGTACACGGTGCTGGTCATCGCGGTGATCGGAAGCGCCGTCGTCCCAACAATGATCGCACAGCGCTGGTTTGTGCCTGATTTCCAGCCTATCGAGGAGGAAAATGATGCCGAGTAAAATACTGCACGGACTGGACGGCTCGGAAACTTCATTCAAAGCGTTGGCTGAAGCTGTTCAACTTGCCAAAGCATTCGGGGCTGAGCTGCACACGATATCCGTTGAAGAGATACCGCACTACGCCGGCACAGTTGGGGAAGTCATAGAAGAGCAAAACATGGCCAACCAACGCTTCGCGGAGGCGATTGAAAGAGCTCGTGAGATGGCACAAACCATGGGAGTAGACATCCGAACACACGTCATCATAGGCCACGAGGTAAAGAGCATTGTAGAGTTTGCAAAGAAACACAATTTTGACCTGCTCGTAATCGGCTTTATGGGGCATTCAGCGCTGTACGACCGCGTGATGGGCAGCACGTGCCAAAGCCTGGTCAGACTAGCGCCTTGTTCGGTTTTGGTGGTGAAGTAGGCACTATGAAAAAAGGCGGATTCTCAGAACTTACTGAAACGCACAAGCGCGGAATCAGAGCAACGCTCGTGTTTGTGGATGAAGCTCTCTGCGAAATTGAGCAGTGGGCGCAGGGGAGAGAACTGCATTCAGAACTCTACGAGGAGGTAAACACGCTGTCTGATGAACAGCGTCGGCTGCTCATCGAGGAAATACAAGAAGTGCGCAAAGTGCTTGCCCACTTACGAGATACGTTGGGCCTGACAAAAGAGCGCCGCAGTGCATGTGTCGCGGTTCACTCTCTCAGCTGCGGTATTTGGCCCCATCTTGAAGAACTCAAAGGCAAGCATCTGAAGCGCTATGGGGACGTCTCAGACGATGCGATACAGTCGCTTTCGGCCAGCGTAGACAAGCTGATTGCGTCGACAAAAAGGATTGCCGACATTGCCAGAGGTGCCGTGCCCAACGAAAAAGCGGCCGATGCGTAAATGATGCAAAACCGCTCAAAGCCCAAACCGCTCAGCTATTACGAACTGCTGGACTGTCTGCAAAATTACAGTGGGTGTGCACTGTGTAGGATCGAAGCGACTCCTGGACCAGGGTTGTAGAGATGATGGTCGGCGCAAATAGTATATTCTGACTACCCTACCTAACTAAGAGCTCTCCCGACCATATTAAGTGCGTTCACCTGGATGTCTTTGGCACAGGCATTGGCCACTTTGACAATCTTCGGTCTCTCCGGCGCCAAGTGGAAATAGTTATCTTCCGGAACGGCATCGTCGGGGTGATCTATCCATACAAAGCACCCGAAGCCTTCAGAAGACATCGTTATCACCACGTCTTGACCTTCTTGGGCTGCCCTCCAGTCGATGCGCACCTCGGGTATTTGAAGTTCTCTCGGCAGGTGCGTAAGCGTTAGGTCCTCCGAAACAAGAACGTCATTCTGCCATATCTGGGCTAATGCGTAGCCGCTTTCATATTGGAGCTGCGCTGCTGGTACAACGGCACCAGCAGACACATTCAGTTCCTGGGCTAGGTGCTTGCGATTGCCATGAAAATCACCTGTCTCCAGTATTAGACGCACTGTCTGATCCGACAGTGTATCGTTCACCACATACGCCTGAGCTATGCCGTTTTCCGGCCTAACGAACACAGCTAGCGGCGCATAGGCCTTTCTGACCCAGTAAAAACTTGGCTTGCGGCGCAGATAATAGTCAACAATCGTCCAACCAAGCGTGCCCCAGCAGTCTGAATACATCCAGAAAAGGCTACCCGAGCACTCCGGCTTGCGTATTCTAAAAGAGACTATTGCCTCTCGGTACCCCATAGCTTGGTAGAACAAGCTTTGGTATATGTATTTCAAGGGATCAGACGGAACCGAGCCGAACCCAACCTTTTGGTACCAATCCGAAAGCCCTCCACCTTCCCCTATAGCATTGATCGGATTATCGTGGAACTTGTATGCCGGCGACGAAAAATCAATTCGCTCATCGCCCGTGTAATCCATAATGGTGCGAGGCAAGGCGTGGGACATCACGCCAAACTCGCTGATAAACTTGCCTCGGTCGCTGCGATAACCACGAATATCGGCTCGTGCGTTCAGATCAGGGTTGAGAATCGATACGTCCCAGGCGTGGCGATCGCCTTCAGATTCGGAGTTAGGATCGGCGCCACCGTAGGGACTCGAAGGCCAATAAGGCCGCGATGGGTCCAGCTCCGCACAGATGGAAGGAAGGTGTTGGTGATACAATGTCTGCCCGTAGAACTGTGCTATCCGCCGTCCTTTACCCCTGTTCATGAAACCGAATATCCAGTCATTTTCGTTGTTCCCGCACCAAAGCACGATGCACGGATGATGTCGCAGACTCCGTATTACCTTTGCAGCCTCGTCGCGAACGTTCTCGACAAACCACTGCTGATCGTCTGGATACTCAGCGCAAGCAAACATGAAGTCCTGCCAGACCAAAATGCCATTCCGGTCGCATAAGTCGTAGAAAACTTGGTCCTCGTATATCCCACCGCCCCATATTCTGAAGGTATTGAAGTTCGCCTCGCAGGCTTCCGATATCAGGCGCTCGTACTTTTGTCTAGTCACGCGTGCGGGCAGACTATCTGCAGGAACCCAATCGGCACCCTTGCAGAACACGTCGACGTCATTGACGACCAGAGTGAACGTCTTTTCACCATTCGCGAGAGGTTCTTGCTTTAGCTTCACCTCTCGAAATCCGTAAGTGAACAACTGTCGGTCCAACAGCTCACCCCTAGACTCGAGCTCCAGAGTAACATCGTACAACGGCTGGTCACCGTAGCCTCTTGGATACCAACGACTTACTGGGCTGATGTTGAGAGAAAGCTCGAAAGTGTTCTTGCCAGTGCACAAGCTGACGGTGTCCGAAGTCTGCCACAGCCCGCCGGGTCCACCGACGCGCAGTCGAGCTACGCATTCGGCAGATGTAAAGGCGTCGACCTCAACTTCTGCCACGAGCAAGGCGCCTCGGTCTTTGAAGGCCGAACTGAGCATCACATCCCTCAGCGCAGCTTTCCTATATAGGTTGAGTTCTACACTCCGCCAAATACCACACGTGACAAGTCTGGGAGCCCAGTCCCATTTGAACGCAAACTGCGGTTTCCTCAGAAAAGGTCTTTCCGGGCTTTCGTCTCCGGTTTGATACTTGGCAGGATCTGCCATTCGTTTAGCCCATTGCACTCCGGTGTCAAGCTGGACACTTAGAATATGGCAGCCTGACCTGCGAAGCAGTTGAGTAACGTCGAATCTATGGGGGACAAACGCGTTGGCAGCTGAGCCAACTGTTTCGCCGTCCAAGAAGATTTGGGCAAGGCAGTCGAGTCCATGAAAAACGAGCTCAGCACGGTCGAATTCTGCGGTCACGTCGAACTCGCGCTCATAGGTGAATCTGGCGCGTTCAACCCATTCGTGGAGCGGCGCATTTACCCCCACCAACGGTTCAGGAAGTATACCAGCTTGCACCAAATCCTCGTGAACATCGCCAGGGACAGATGCGGCCAAGGCTTCTTTACATTCTGGAACGCCAGTGGGATCGCCGATAGGTTCCCAAGTGAGTTTCCACGTGCCGTCGAGCTTTATGATATCAGCCACTGTTCGATATATCCCCCGTTTCTGCGATTCATTGCACTGTGAGTAATTCTAAGTCTTCCAAAATAATATCCGCAAATCAGGAACGCTCTAACCTGTGCTTGCGTCAAAGGCTGCGAGGTTCACCGCGGTACCTCGCCAACCCACAACGAAAGGAGGTGAGAGAGGATGCGTAGGCTGATCCTTGCTGCTGTGGTCCTCGCATTTGCCGCCTTTGCGCTTTGCCCCGCTTGGACAGCGACAAACGTAGCGGGTAAAAAGCTGGTCCCCAGGGCCAGCACCAAAGCAACAGCGACAGCCGCCAAGACGACACCCAGCACAGTTACAAAGCCTGGTGCCCCTAAGCAACCTTCAGTGGCTCCTTCCAAGACCTCGACAACGAAAGCGGTCGCTTCTCAGTCGACTGTGAAGAAGCCAACGAACGCTGCAAGCGCGGCGGCCAAGAAGAAAGTGATCAAGAAGCACCACAAGAAGCACGTGAAGAAAGCTAACCCCAAGGCCGCGAAAGCAAAATAGGCTTCGCAGCCTTTGACAGCTTTCGAAGGACTGCGGATTCTGCTGGACGCGTACAGCACTGCCGCAGTCCTTTTTTCGTCCAGGACTTCTTTGCAGCAGGTCAAAAGGCTTTTTCGTCTAAACATGAAAATGCCCAACGTCGAGTAGGGACGCCGTCATGCTCTGCATCCAAGTGGCGCCTGAGCAAGTTCGAGAGAGGCTGTGGCAGCTCTTCCTCGACTACGCGTGCGAGCTTAGCAAACTCGACGGTCAAACACGCCCCCGCGTGAAACGCCACTACGACTACTTCGACCGATTCTGGGAAAACGACACTTGCACCCCGTTTGCAATCGTTTATGACCACGATCCGATCGGATTTTGTTTTGTTGAGGATACGGGCGTATCCTACAAGATAACCGACTTCTACATACACCCGTTACACCGCAGACGAGGGTTCGGCAAAGAAGCCGTGGAGTATGTAAAACAGCACTGCAGGTCGCTAGGCCGACACAAGGCGATCACAGCGAATGTGTATGTGAACAACACCCCGGCAATACGGTTCTGGCAATCGGTAGGCTTCTGCGACACAGGCCGCCGGATCCGCATCAAACGGATACGACTGATGGAGATGGAGTGCAAACTCTGAAACCGCCCACTCGAATACGGTAAACTCTGACAGGGCACCAACGACCTCGGAGCAGAATTGTACGCCCCAAGGTCCTCAGCGGGGAGGCTGAGGACCTTGGGCAGGATGACTTGGGCGAGTCAAAAGCTATATACCCCATTACGAATGCCTCGAAACACCGGTTTGCCTAACTAGGAGGAACTACAACACGCGTGATCTGGAGCCAGGATCTCACCAGAAAGACTGACGGTAACGGTCTCCAACGGAATATGCTTGCCACTTGCCTTTATTGCAACTTCTGCGAGCCTGACAATTCCCGAACAGCACGGCACTTCCATCTTGACCACAGTAACTGATAGGACGTTGTTGTTGAGCAGTATTTCGCCTAGTTTCTCTAAGTGCGAGTCGAGATTGTCAAATTTCGGACACGCCGTAAGGAGCACTTTGCCGCGGAGAAGCTTTGAATGAAAAGCCCCATAGGCGAAAGCTGTGCAATCCGCAGCAATCAGCAGGTGAGCATCCTGCAAGAATGGAGCTCGCGGATTTACCAAGTGAAGCTTGATAGGCCAATTGACCAATTCGCTCGGCGCTTCCGTGCCGAGACTCTCAGCGATACTCCTTTCGGCGTGCTCTGCGCGCCGATCGATACTTCTAGCCGACGGACACACGGTCCCATCTGGATGAACGTGTCCGATTCCACCTTCTAACGAGTGGTTGTGCGCGGGGATCGTCAAGCTGTGCTTCGACTTCCCGTGAGCAAGAACCGCGTTGCTGTCGAATTCTTCTGCTTCCCGTTCCTCTATCGTTATCGCACCCTGCGGGCACTCACCAATGCAAGCGCCCAAACCATCGCAATAGGATTCCGAAACCAGCCGTGCCTTGCCGTCCACCAGCTGAATTGCTCCTTCAACGCACGCGGAGACACATTTGCCACAACCATTGCATAAATCCTCGTCTATCTTGATAATGCGCCTGACTCTCTTCATACCTGCAACCTCCACCGAAGCATTCTGCGAATCACACCTCAATAGTTCCCACCTAAGCCATTCACTTTCTTGACCTAGATCAATGCGCGAGAACTCTACCCTGCATTACCCAAGCGCGGACGATAAGATGTGTACCACGAGAAGCTGTTGCCGGGTTGCCGCTTTACGTGTCGATCTTCGTTAGAACATCCCGGCAGTTCGTCTGTACAAACGATAAGGCTCAGGCTGAATAGTGCCAGAGCCTTATCAAATCGAATGTGCTGCCTCGCTCAGAAATCAGCGGATGTATTCGTTCAACACGTTCTCAATCAGTTCCTGTCTTCCGCTCTTGACTGCAGGTTCTCCGTGTTCGAGAGTGTATTTTTCGAGTTCCTCGAAACCAACCTTGCGCGCTTCGATATCCCTACCCAACGAGGAATCCCAGCCGGAATAACGGTCAGCAATGAATGTTTCAAGAACCTTATCTTCAATAAGTCGAGCGGCGATTTTTAGCCCGCGTGCGAACGCATCCATTGCTCCAATATGCGCATAGAAAAGGTCCTCGACATCGACCGACTGCCTGCGCACTTTTGCGTCGAAGTTCAGTCCGCCCGTTGTGAACCCGCCGCCCTTTAGGATAATGTACATCGCCAACGCAGTGTCGTAAATGTTTGTCGGGAACTGATCGGTGTCCCAGCCGAGCAGTTCGTCTCCGCGATTCGCGTCTACCGAGCCAAGTATCCCATTTGCCACGCAGAACGCTAGCTCGTGGTGAAACGTGTGGCCAGCAAGAGTGGCGTGGTTGGCTTCCACATTGATTTTGAAATGGTCGATCAGTCCGTGCTTGAGCAGAAAGCCGTATACGGTGGCGCTGTCGAAGTCATATTGGTGCTTGGTGGGTTCTTTGGGTTTCGGTTCGATGTAAAGCTGCCCTTCGAACCCGATTTTCTTTTTGTAGTCGACAGCCATTTCTAAGAATATCGCCAGGTGGTCAAGTTCGCGCTTCATGTCTGTGTTCAGCAGCGTTTCGTAGCCCTCTCTGCCACCCCAAAAAACGTATCCTGCACCGTCCAGACGCTTTGTGATCTCCATGGCCTTCTTGACTTGAGCGGCCGCATATGCAAACACTGCAGGATCAGGATTCGTAGAAGCTCCTGCCATGAACCGTCTGTGGCTGAATGCGTTGGTGGTACCCCAGAGCAATTTGACACCGGTGTCGTTTTGCAGCTTCTCAGCGAGGTCAACCATTTTGTCAAGTCTTCGATTCGTCTCAGCCAGGTTGTCTGCTTCGGGGGCAATGTCTCGGTCATGGAAGCACCAGAATCCGACGCCGAGCTTTGTGAAAAACTCGAATGCGGCCCTCATCGTAGCCTCTGCAACTTCCATCGGATCGCCAGATACATCCCATGGCCGAATATACACACCTGGGCCAAATGGATCGCTGCCTGTACCCTTGAAAGTATGCCAGTAACACACAGCAAACCGTAAATGTTCCGCCATGGTTTTGCCTAGTACCACTCGATCAGCGTCATAGTAGCGATAAGCAAGCGGATTGGTGGACTCAGGACCTTCATA
>JARYME010000037.1 GCA_029907315.1 Armatimonadota bacterium
GGATTCGGTCCCAAGGGTTGGGCTGTTCGCCCATTAAAGCGGTACGCGAGCTGGGTTCAGAACGTCGTGAGACAGTTCGGTCCCTATCCGATGCGGGCGTAAGAGACTTGACGGGGTCTGCCCCTAGTACGAGAGGACCGGGGTGGACGGACCTCTGGTGTATCGGTTGTCGCGCCAGCGGCAGGTGCCGAGTAGCTATGTCCGGAACGGATAACCGCTGAAAGCATCTAAGCGGGAAGCCGGCCCGAAGATTAGGTCTCTCACGGCGTGAAGCCGGTAAGGTCCCCGGAAGACTACCGGGTTGATAGGCCGCGGGTGTAAGCGCGGTAACGCGTTTAGCCGAGCGGTACTAATAGACCGAGGGCTTGACCAATTAATGCAATCATCGCCAGGGCATAACACGTTGCCCTCTCTCCGTGTGCACTTGTCTGCGAGCAGTAAGCAGTTTTTCCTGGTGACCATGCCGGCGGGGGTCCACCCGTTCCCATTCCGAACACGGTAGTTAAGCCCGCCAGGGCCGACGATACTGGAGCGTGAGGCTCCGGGAAAATAGGTCGTTGCCAGGAAATTCTTTCAACAAGCGCCTCGACGAGCTTCGTCGAGGCGCTTGGGTTTTCTGCAACTTCAGTTTCGGAAGTCCCGTTGTCTTAGCGCTGGATGCACTCGCCCACAGTGCCAAGCGTCACCCTAGCCCGCGGAGCAATACCACTTGGGGAACATCTGCACGAAAAGGAAATCTCGTTGGACCCTGACTGCAGCTTCGCTGAGCCCACAGGTGCTAGTTCGCTCACGAGGTCGCCGGATGGGCTGTATACCTTACAGCCAGACGGCCAGTTGTATTCGAGGTAATAGCCACTTTCGAGTTCCACCGGGAAAGTAATTGTGTGACCGTTGATGGTGAGCGACGGGTTTATGAGCTTCGCCTTCACAAGAGACATCGCTTTGATCGGCGAGACATACACGGAAACCTCGCCGCTTGGGGGCAAATTATTCAGCCAGAGGCCCAAGCTACTGATAGCGTTCCAGTGAACCAGTTCTCGGTAGATCAAGTAGGCGTTTCCACTATAAGGCCACAAATAGTCTTCCACGCGCTCACCTTCCGGCTCTATCAGCTCGAAATACCGCCACCCGGTGAAATCGATCGGGATGTAGTTGTCCGCTATTCCTCTTACCATATGCTCTGGGCTGGAGTACTGGACGTTCAGCAGCTCACCTTTACCGTCTCCACAAATCCATACCCCCAGCGCTCCTTTGCCACTCAAATCCTTCGGAGGTGCGAATGTGAACTGGGCGCACGCCCAATTTGGCACGCCACCTCGGCTGCGCCTCTGGCCGTGTTCGGTGACCGAGTACACTTCTTCGCGGTCCGATTGCGGCGATGCCGCCTGCGTTCTGTGAGCTGTGAGGTGGGCGCTCGCACTACCGATCTTAACCACATCTTTGGATACTTGATATGCTGCCTCAATGCCAGGTGCGCTTGAAATTCCTTGGAACTGCTGAGGATCGTTGAAATCGACCAAAGTAACCGCTTCCGGCGAATCGTAGGGCTGTGCCGACATAAGAGCCTCTATTCTGATTCGCGGCACCTGAGTAGAGTGTGGATTATGCAAGTTCCACCGGTATGTTTGGGTGTTTGTTCCCAGAATCTTATGTTTCCAATACTGCGCCTCGCGCAGCTCAGGTCTTCCTTGGGACTCATCCAGGGTGAACTCGCTTCGTGGTTCCCGCAGTCGCGATTTCGCGGTTTCACTGAACCAGCCTGCCAGCCGCAGACTTTCCCATCGCTTGATAATGCTGCCAAGCCGTTTGAGGTTGTAAGACGAAGCATAGGATTCAGGTGTGAATCCCTGCGGAGAAAGCCCGCAGTCCCATCCTGCGCATTTTGCACAGAGGTACTCGATGTCGTCTGAGAATGTGGGTTCCACTTGCGGGTTGCTGTCCGCTATTATGGCCCACCAGCCCAGGTGAGCAGGCATGAACATATTGAGACAGCTCTTGTTGGCTTGGCAGTGCAGATCTATAAAACGCTTGTGGCTGCGCCGCGGGTGGTCCCACGCGCCCATCCGAGATCGCACATACCACAGGTGATGATGAAATGTGCTCATCTCCATAATAGGGGGCTTCTTTAGCCGCCTGAAAAGCTCAAAAACGAACTTCGAGCCGTAATGCCACCCCCAGTCGCTACCGCCCAGCACATCCTCGCCGTCAAGTGCATCCAGGTATATCATGTCGAAGCCGCATTCATTGTAAAAGTCGGCCGTTGCTTCAACCACTTTGGTAAACAGTTCTGAGTCCGGGTCCGGTGCAAACAGACCAAAACACTCTTTCAAATGATAAACCTTGGCACCCTTTGAATGGGGCGATACGCGCGTTCCATAGGCACCACGTTTGCATCCGGTGAACTTGTACGGTGGCTCCTTAGCAACGCCGGTGTACGTGATCAGTTCATCGTCTATCTGGAGCGTCACTGAGTTTCGCACGAAAAATCCGGTAACCGCGGACATATTCTCAGTCGATTCCACCACAGGTACGTCTTCAGCGTCCTCGGACAAGTCGACTGCGAGCGTGAACGCCGCATCCTTTGCTAGGCCAGGATCGGGTATCGGGGTGACCCACGGGCAGGTCTTATCGATGAAAAAAGCGTACGTGTGAAGCCCGGCGAGTATACCGGCGGTATGCAGTCTGTCAATTACTGCTTTGAAGCTTTCTCTGCCTTTCGGATACCACTGGAGATTCGGCCGACAGTCGCCGAACCTGAACGACGCCCCGCCATGAAAGTCGATTTGAGTGATGCCCAAGCTCTTCGCCAGATCAATCCACGAATCCACAGTCTGCTCTGTAAGTCCGCCGAAGTTGAAAAGATAGGAACCTCGATTTGCAGCCGAATCCAATGCCCACGGTCCTCCGACCGGTGATTTCGGCAGCTCTGGTGCGGCCCGCACGACTTCCTGCATTACCTCTCGAAGCTTCGCGGGCGGACAGCCGACTATTGCAGCTGCAGCCCCGTTGAGACCTGTCTTTGCATAGCACGAGGCGGATAAGTGAGACATCGGTCCTGGCAGCGCAGGTACATTCGTTTTGAGATTCAGAGCAAGAGCGCATGCAACGAACGGTTCGTTTAGAGAACCCCTCAACTTGGTTGCTACGTCCACGAATGTAAGCTGCTGAGTCGCCTGGCCTGATACTGAGAGAACTTCAAAGACCAGATAGTCCTTTCTTGTAATCACGGCAATGGCAGCTTCCGCACCACATTCGCCGAATCGCAACCTGAGTTTGCCTGAGTCAAAGAACGCTTCGGAGGCGCTGTAGGTTTTGTCTCCTACACGCAAGAAAGCTATGGGCGAATTCGGTAGCGCGTAATCCGTGCCTGTATGCCTGTCGATGAAGCCTACCGTGCCGTTTGGCCGTATTCTCAGTTCGAGGTATTCGGTCTGAAAACTGGCGCCCATGGCAGCTTCTCCTATCAGCAGTAAGCCGACAAGAATTCGGGCAAATGCCCTTATGGCGGATTTAGAGGATGCTGGCAAGAGACGTAACATAGCCAGATTATACCACAGCCGCTGACTGTCACCGGCAGCGCGACTAAGCTGTAGGGCCTACTTAGCAGCTCAGAACTACCTTCACCGCATTAGCTTTGTCTTCGCCGGCGCACAGCAGAGCTTCTGAGGCGCTTTCAAGCGGAAAGACGTGGCTTACCAACTTCTCCGGTTCCACTATTCGGTTTTTTAGCAGGTCTATAGCAATAGGGAACATAAGGTTGGGCACAGCATGGCTGGCACGTATTTGCAGGCGTTTGAAATGAACTTCATTCACGTCAAATGTGACAAGTTCTTCGCCTCCGAAATCGATTCCGATATAGGACACTATTCCTCCGAAGCCGGCTATTTTCACTGCGTCTAGCAGCGTTTTCGGCGGCGAGGTTACTATAACGCGATCTACTCCCTGGGGGAAATGTGTTCTGAACCAGTCGACGACACTGCAGGTATCCGCATGCACTATTTCGTCTGCGCCCATTTCGCGTCCCACTTGAAGACGCCGAACTGAATGCGAATTCCCAACCAAAATAACGTTCTTTGCGCCCTTGAGTTTAGCTATCCTGACCGCCATCAAACCTATGGGTCCCGGACCCATAACGCACACGTTCGAGTTGAGGGGAATTTCAGCCAACTGTGTCACGTCCAGCGCTACGCCCAAGGGCTCTGTAAGAACTACGTGCTCAAACGGCAAATCATCGAATACGTGCAGCGATTTTTCTCGGATGGTTATGTACTCCGCCGCACCCGGTTGGTCATCCAGTGTCAACCAAGACGAACACTTTTCCACGCTGCCGTTCTTACAGTTTGAGCACACGCCGCAGAATGTACAATTCTCTATCATCACCTTATCGCCGGGTCTAACACGGGTTACGTGCGTTCCTACTCGCTCTACTTCGCCGGCAATTTCGTGTCCTATGGTCGACCAGTCTCCAGCGCACTTTCGTGCTATGTGTACGTCTGTTCCGCAAATGCCGCAGGCTCGAATTCGCACCACTGCCTCGTCGTGTCCGGGTTCTCGGACCGGCAGATTACGAATTTCAACCTTATAAGGTGCTTTCACAAAGACAGCCTTCATGGTTGCTCCAACCTCTCGATTTCTATGCGCCTGCCTTGGGCGCCGGATTTGTAGACGGCGTCAATTATTGCCTGCACCATATATCCGTCGTAGGCATCAGGGCTTACGGGCCCACCGCTCTTCACAGCATTCACAAATGCCTTGACCTCTTCCACGAAGCAGTCCCTTATTTCAGGGTGATATTTGTAAACGGTTCGATCGTCAGCCGAATAGAACCTGACAAAGGGTTCCTCGGTATCCGGTCTCGTCCACCACATCGTAAAGAGTTCCAGTCTACCGTGCTCCCCGGTCAGTTCGATTCTTTCATCCCAACCGTTATCCCTCACTCCCAGGTTAGGCAGATCCAACCATCCCGACTCGAAGAACATTGTAAAGTCTCCGGCCATTTGGAAATATGCCGTGTCGTAATAGTCGATGATCCCTTTGTAGAAGTGGGTTTTTGCGTCTACTGCGATCGGGTCTCCTGCAAGGAATCGCATCAGGTCCAACATGTGGCTGCCTGAATGTACAAGCACACCGCCTCCGCCCTTGCTGGGGTTCAAAAGCCAGAAATCGCCGCCGGCGGATTCCAATCCTTCCTTGGACATAGGGTGATACACCCGTACAACTCCACTGAGAAGTTTCCCAAGCCGCGGCACAAGCTCTTTAGCCTTACATGCTGCTGGCACAAAACGCTTCATATACCCGATTTGAAAAAGACGACGGCTCTTCCGCACCGCTTCCAATAGTGCTGCTGCGTCTTCGAGATTAGTAGTCATGGTCTTTTCGCACAAGACGTGCTTGCCCGCAGCAAGGGCAGCCTCCGCGTGTTCACGGTGCAGATAATTAGGCGTGCATATGCTGACGCATTCAATGCGCGGGTCTTCAAGAAGCTTCCGGTAGTCGGTTGTCCAATTGCAACCTAGTTCTTGGGCGAGGCTTTTAGCCCGTGCTTCATCGTTGTCAGCAACGCAGATTATTTGAGCCTGAGCTTGCTTATACCCTCGTATGTGGAAATGTGCTATACCGCCGCAGCCGATAATACCTACGTTTACGCTCATAACTTCCTCCAAATCCCGTTTTGGTGCTGTTTTTAGTTTGTTTGCCTCTCGGTCAGAACTGAGGGCTTAACAATCGGAAAGTATTCTCTTTCTACAGGGAATGAATCGTGGAAGAAGGCTTCCGGGTCTTCACACGTCAGCAATCGCTTGTTCGACTCACGGGAATAGTACGCTGATATTTCTACGGTGTTCGATTCTTGCACGGCCGAGTAGACGAGCACGGGCTGGACCTTCTCTGAGCATTCTATGCCGACTTTGAACGCTCTCAGCCCTTCTGGGAGCCTAAAGTGCCACCATCCAGCTTGGGCGTCTGTCTCCCAGTCTTTTTCGAGGGTATCTCCCAGTGCTCCCTCCAGTGTCTGATCGTTGACTGTCAGGCGAAAATCCAGGTCACCCGGCTCCGCTTTCTCGGTGCGCTGTTTGCCGTTAGGGATGCTTCGAAGGAGGAATAGCATCAACTGACCATCGCGCAGGTCTCCAGAGACTCGTATGTCAGCAGTCACGGATTTCTTGGCGCCGTGAGAGGTTTCTTTCACGTTGTGCACGGACACATTCCCTTGCTGTGGAACTGTAAGACTAATCTCGTAGGTTCCATCCTGGGAAGGCGTTGATGGCTTGCCGTTAATGACTACGCGTTCAAAGACAACGCCTTCGGGAGGTACCAGTTTCGTCTTGATCGACCCGCCGCCTGCACGCGGCTCCGCGCGAATCTCTAGTTCCACAGAATCCCAAATCGTCTCTTTGACCACGTAACGACAGTGTTCGACTAGCGGTCTTATCGCGGCTTTTCTGATTCGGATCACGATGTGCTTCTGCGCTGGCAGCCATCCGCGGATTATGTCGCCGAACCCAAAAAGCTTTCGCGTGCTCTTCGCAGTGCCGAACGACAAATCCTCAAAGTAGGGATATATGACCTGCGCGTGTAGATTGGCAGCGGAAGCCGAAAAGCCGAGATCGCTCGAGATAGGCACTTCATATTCGGCGCCCTGGAATGTCGGATTGAATACGAAAACATATCCCTCGTCGTGGTTGATATGTGCGTACCCCTCCAGCGTGTTACATTCCAACACATCGATTCCCAAACCCTTTTCGAGGTCGCGACAGCGCTGGAGCCCCCACGGCTCGCTTACTTTCTGATTGGGAAAGAATGGTCTGAAACACTCCAGGTACGCGGCGTTCCTCCGGCTCCAATCCAGACAGCTTCGAATCCAGTTTCGCTCTTCGGCGGTGAATGTGCCTAGGTCGGTCGAGATCTGTCTTCGGGTGGAGCAGGCCAGATTGCCGATAAGCTCTTCCTTCCACTCGGGCGTCTTGTCGGATATGATGGCTGAACCCTCGATCTGATTCCATACGAGATACCGCCAGTAAGCTTCGTTGAACATCTCTCGGTCGTGCATGAAGTTCATCTTGGCACGCGTCGGGGCGAGTTCTCCAGGGGTCAGTCCGCCGTGGTCTTCATATGTATGCACAAGCTCCGAATATTTGAGCCAGAACGGGTCCCACGTGTATATTCCCAACCGGAGCGCAGGATACTGCCGTTTCAACTCCTCAACAAGCTGCATAAACTTCAACCAGGTCGCATCGCGTACCGGCCCGGGTTTGTGGTTGTGGTCGTTCGCCCAGCATTCGTCTGGTGGAACAAAACCATCAATCTTCATCACAAGCATGCCGTTGTTGCGGATCTGTGAGAGCATCTCTTTTTTGACGAAATCGTAGTAACCCGAAAGCAGGCACATTTGTCGTTGTGGCGTGCCCTCTCTCTTCACTGCTCGCCACTGCAGATCGCGCGACTCACCTTCCAGCCAGAAGAAATTGAACCAACCTGCCAGCGTTATTCCCGCCTGGCGTGCCGCATCTGCGAACGGCTTTTCGCCGTATGGAAACTCTATCTCCCAACGCGGGTTTAGACCTACACCGTACCATTGATACTTCCAACCCGAATCCAGCACGAAGCAGTCGAGTCCGCAATCGGCCGCTAGAGGTATGAGCGGCAGGACCTTGTCATAGGTCAGTAGTCCCCTGGCTCTCTGCAAACGCCCGATTCCAGGGTGTCTTATGTACCAGGTATTGAAGTAGGTGAAAGGCATCCGAATGCCGCGGCTCACACAGAATCTTGAGCACACGTTCTCCGGTATGACCGACTCTCCGAGGTTCAGGTATAGTTTCAAGTCCCATATGCTGAAGGGTTCTACACAGCCTTCAACGAGAAACCGTATCTTCTTGGCGCGAACTTCCGGGAAACGAACAGGTGCGGACGGTGGTTCTGATCCTGAGGCTGCATCGGCCCAGTCGTTTCCTGTCCATATCTGCAACCGCCACCGTCGAAAAACGGGGACTCGTTCTAGCACCGGTCGAAACTGGGGATTGTCGAGCACAAGTTCCATCGTATCGAATCGCGCGGCTTCGGGAAGTTCGATTTCCAACCAGTGTGTTCCCGATGCAGACCTCTGTGATCGCCAGCGGGTTGTCGGGTCGTCGTCGACCGCTTTATATGCGTCGTAAGCAGTAGTTAGGGCTGGTGGAGTCTCCGAGGATGCTCTCACCGCAGCGTATTCTCGCCAGCCGGAGAGTTCGTAAGTATAGTCGCGATATGCGTCGAATCCGTCAAGGAGTTTGCCGTTCCAGGCAGCAAACACTGCTGGCACGGTATGGTAAGACTCATTTTTGTTTAGTTGGCTGCGCGGTTCGTAGACGGTCTGCAGATGCCTGTCCTTGTCCAGACGTATGTTTCGAGAAGGCATAGGCATTTCAACTGTGATGAACACCCCGCCTCTTTCGAACACCAAGAAACGTGCTTGGTGATTAACACTCGATCTGGGTTCGGCTGCGAGCCTCAGGTCGACCAACGAGACTTTCTCGATGAAAACAGGCTCTTTCGCGAACAGTTCCAGCGAGCGCTTAATGCAGCCGCTGTCGAATACCTCAAAACGCTGCGTAACACAGAGTTTCGCACCGTCCATTGTGATATAAGTCACTCGGTCGTTGGAGAGCACACCAGTGACCGTGAGCTCTTTTGCTGATACCTCGCCCTGGTCCGTCGAAATGACGAAGTCCGCCGATTCTGGATCAAAGCGGATTGATTCGCCAGTTTGTGGGTTCTCGACAGCGGCCAAGTGTGCGCGGCCGTTCTCGATAGCGACGATCAGCCGAGTGGTTGCGCTTTCAACGACGACTTGCCCAGGTGCGTCGCTCAAGGCTGGTGAAAATAATGCCGGCAGCATAGCAACGATAAAAAGCACACGGATCATTGCCGAATCATCCTCCCTTGACGGGGTTAAACACAACCATGGTTCATTCCTCTAATCCAACAGAGTCGCAGAGCAAGAATTCTCCGAAATATCCTGCAGGAGTGGGTGGTTCAACCATATAAGTTCCTTTGCAGGAAAGCGGTGCCGTCCGGAACAGGCGCCTAAGGGACGAGCCTGCTTCTCACCCAGAAAGAAATGAGGGAGGTTGGTTGTATGAGCAGCAGTATTGCCGATACGGCGATCATCGCAGTGCTCGCTGCGGTGTGTTTGTGTTTAGCGGTAGCCGGGCCTCTGAGCGCCGGAGAGGGAAGTAAGCCCGCGAGCGTTTCGGCTCAGACAGTGATCGAGCCGAAAGTTGGGGAGTGGATGGATGTTGTTCCGTTCGGCGAAATCAGAACCTGGGAAGCTGGCAAAGACATAGGAGTGCTGTGGGAAGATCCCCGGGACATATTCAAGGTAACTGTG
This sequence comes from Armatimonadota bacterium, assembly GCA_029907315.1. GTDB lineage: Bacteria > Armatimonadota > UBA5829 > UBA5829 > UBA5829 > CALJES01. Next base: position 9,365 of record JARYME010000037.1, read on the forward strand.
AAATTCACTCAAGTCGCTCCGAGTCCGGAGTCTGTGAGGCTTCAGTATTGGGTGACGGGAGGTTGGCCCCGCACCAGAGTTCCCCGCGACAAGGAAAGTCTGGCGCGACTTTCCGGTTGGACTCCGACCGGTGACTGGTTCAATGGCCGTTGGCAGGATGCAGACGTTCAGCTTTCGAGAAACGGCAGCGAGTGGACCTACACTTTTAACCCTGCGAACGCCAAAGAGTTCAAGGAATCGGATTTTGACGGCAAATACCGCACAACAATGAAAATCCGGCTTCTGTTTGAGAACCAGGCGGTGCCAGTGGCCGAGCTTCACGCATTTACGGATTCGTCGTGGGACAAAGTGTCGGCTTTTGTTCAGTGGGTCGATCCGCCTAACACCACCAAAGTTGAGGCATTCAACGGGTATGTGTCCTCGTCATCAGCTGAGGGAGGTACGAAGCTCGACATATGGTACGTTAAGCCTCAAGCTGCTTTCTCGAGGGACGAAACCATCGTGACACTGCGCACCGACAAACACAGTTTCTCGTTTAACGCTCGTGAGGTCGCTGAGGGTAACCGCATTCTTGTACCCGACTACGGCGTGCTTGTGACTCGCGCGGATGACAAGGTTACCTACGATCAAGCCCGCGAGGAGTTGGCAAAGAGCGGGGCGAAAAGTCGCTTTGATTTGGTGACGCAGCTTCCAGAGCAGACGCTCAGCAAAGCGTGGTCAGACATGCCTCTTAAGGGCAGGATATACATGCCTTTGGCAGTTGAAGGCAGCCGTGAGCACTTTGCGGTGCTGCCCAATGGCGATATCCGCATAGGCTTGCAGTGGGCGAAACGGATCAAAGGCAAAGATACCCCGCGCATCAAGTGGGATAGTGATCAGCCCGTGATCCGAGTCGGCTTGCCGGAGAGTCCACGGACCGGCGCGTCTATCGAAGACGGTGTCCTACCGATAGCGATAACGTGGTACGAATCCAACGGCGTCCGATATCTTGAAGAAGCCTTCGCTACCCCCCTGTCTGGCAAACTGCCTCGGTCAGGTCGCGTGCCGGGAGACGAACCCATCGCCCTCATGCTTAGGTTCCAACTAACAAACCTGTCGAAAGAACACAAGACGGCGTCGTTGCCAATGAGAGTTGAAGACAGTGGTGAGCAACTGCTTTCCGTAAGGGACGGTTTGGTCTATGGCAAGGGGAAGCAGGGCGAGTTCGTCCGGTTCTATATCAACACGAACAATTGTGCAAGCGTCACCGCCAAAGATACGGTCGTGACTTGTACGGTCAGCATTCCTCCTAGGCAGACGAGAGAATTCTTCGTCACGATACCGTTCATAACCGTGCAGACGCCTGACGAAATCGCAGCGCTCAAGTCGCTGGATTACTCAGAGCAGCACAAGCTGATAGCCGGTTATTGGAAGAAGCGGCTGTCCCAGAGTGCCAGGATAACTACCCCGGAGCCGATGATCAACCAATTCCTTACGGCATATTCCAGCCATGTGCTTATCAACACTGACAACGAGCCCGGCAATGACGAACGCGCAATGGCGAAGGTTGGTACGTTCCACTACGGGGTCTACACAAACGAATCCGTTATGATGACTACCGAGCTGGATCGCCGTGGCTATCACGACGTTGCCCGAAAGGCCTACGAAACCTGGATCCACTATCAAGGGACGGTGGGCCTTCCCGGCGACTACTCCACGAAAGAGGGAGTCTTCTACGGTGCTGGAGGATGCGAGGCTGGTGGTTACAACCAGCATCACGGTTGGTGTCTGTGGGGACTCGCGGAACATTATTGGTTTACTAGGGATGACGCGTGGCTGCGCAGAGTCGCGCCGGCAATAGTCAAAGGATGTGACTGGATAATCAACGAGCGCAAGCGAACATTCGGCGAGGAATATGCGGGTATAAGAGCGATCGAAAGGGGCTTGCTTCCTGCTGGCTCGCTTGAAGATATTGGGGATTGGAAGAGCTGGATGTCAAATAACGTGATGAGCTATTGGGGGCTGAACAACGCTGCCAAAGCTCTTGCCGCCATTGGCCATCCAGAGGCTCCACGGCTGCTGAAGGAGGCGGCGGCATACCGCGAGGACATCCGCAAGGCGTTCTTCGAGGCTATGGTGCGGTCGCCAGTAGCCAGACTTCGAGATGGCACGTATGTGCCGATATTTCCTTCGGAGGTTCATCGCCGCGGCAGATCTGTAGGCTGGATATGCGAGGTGCTTGAGGGATCAATACATATGATCCGCTGCGGAATCGTAGATCCCAGCGAACCCGCTTACTACTGGATAATGAAGGACTACGAGGACAATCGCTACTTGGCGGAGCAGTACGGCTACCTGGTACCGTATCCCGATAGGGACTGGTTCTCACTGGGTGGGTTCTGTCAGCAGCCCAGCTTGCTGTGCAGCCCCACACCTTACATTATGGATGATCATCCAAAGCATTATGTGCGGGCCTATTTCAACGCCTTTGCCGCCGGGTATTTCCCGGAGAGAGCCATGATCACCGAGCATCCTCTACCGAACTTGGGTAACTATGCGGGTGACCACTTCAAGAGCTCCGACGAGGGTATGAACTCAAGTTGGGTTCGCTGGATGTTCGTTTGGGACGAAGGCGAGGATCTCTTCCTTGGGAAGACCATGCCGCGGTACTGGCTCGCGGACGGCAAAGAGGTCAAGATCGAACGTACGGTTACGCACTTTGGGGTTATGAGTATGTCCATAAAGAGCTATGCGGCTTCAGGGAGGATAGAAATGACCATTGATCCTCCAACCCGCAATGCCCCTCGCGCGATATATGCTCGGTTCCGGCACCCCGAAGGAAAGTCGATGAACCGTGTTACAGTGAACGGTAAACCCTACGACAACTTCGACCCTGACAAAGAATGGGTGATCCTGCCGCCTCTCAAAGAGAAAACCGTCGTGGTGGCGTATTACGATTGATGTAGGTCGTATAACTGTAAACGGGCGGTCTGCTCTGTGAAGACTGGAATACTCTGCAGACCGCCCGTTTATACCAATGGTGCTGACACGCAGGGGTTCGTTTTTTAGCCCGCGTGATACTCCTGCAAGCTTCGTACCGTGGCTCCTTGCTTGCGGGCGGTTTCTAGACCCACAAGTGTTGCCTTAGCTCCAGCTATTGTGGTTATGATCGGGATGCCTCGAGCGACAATCGTCGAACGGATCAGAATCTCGTGCTTTCGGGCCTTCTTGCCGCTTGGAGTATTGATCACCAGCGCAATCTCATTGTTCTTTATAAGGTCTATGGCGTCGGGGCGGCCTTCTCCGATCTTCGGAATAACCCGCACCGGGATCCCAGCCTGACTCAGCACTCTACCGGTTCCTTCCGTTGCAACGATGTCGAATCCAAGTTCGCGGAGTTTGGTTGCTATTTCAACAGCCTCGTGTTTGTCACGGTCTGCCAGGCTCAAAAACACGTTGCCCTTCGACGGCAGGTTCTGTCCGGCTGCAATCTGCGCCTTGATGAATGCGTTCCCAAAGTTGAGGTCGATGCCCATGACCTCCCCTGTGGACTTCATCTCCGGTCCCAGTACCACATCGACGCCCGGAAATCGCACGAACGGGAACACCGCTTCCTTCACAGCCACGTGCTTTGGCACAACTTCCTGAGTAATGCCCTGTTCTTTGAGGCTCTTGCCCAGCATGATCTTTGTCGCCACCCTTGCCCAAGGAATGCCCGTCGCCTTGCCGACGAACGGTACAGTTCGCGAGGCGCGGGGATTGACTTCCAGTATGTATATCTCCCCATTTTTTACGGCATACTGGACGTTCATAAGTCCTCGCACTTCCAGTTCCTGCGCGAGCAGGTAAGTTTGGCGTTTGATTTCCGCCACGATGTCGTCCGACAGCGAATATGGCGGAAGCGAGCAAGCGCTATCTCCAGAATGCACTCCTGCCCTTTCTATATGCTCCATAACTCCGCAGACGAGCGTAGTTTCTCCGTCCGATATTGCGTCTACGTCTACTTCGATGGCGTCCTCTAGGAACTTATCAATCAACACAGGTCTTTCCGGAGAAGCTTCGGTCGCGAGCTCCATGAAGGCCATCAAGTCGGTGTCGTCGTACACAATCTCCATTGCTCGTCCGCCCAGCACATAACTGGGCCTCACCAGCACTGGATAGCCTATTCGTCTTGCTTTCTCCAACGCTTCCTTGACGGACGTTGCGGTATCATTTATTGTCTGACGTAAGCCGAGCTTGTTCACGAGCTCGCTGAAGAGTTTTCGGTCTTCGGCGCGGTCTATTTGCTCGGGAGATGTGCCCAGTATGTGCACACCTGCCCGCTTCAACGGCAGGCTCAGATTCAGAGGCGTTTGACCACCCAGCTGCACAATTACACCCATAGGTTTCTCACGGTCCACAATACCAAGTACGTCTTCTCGGGTCAGCGGTTCGAAATAGAGCTTGTCCGAAGTATCGAAGTCTGTGGATACGGTTTCAGGGTTGCAGTTGATGATGATCGCCTCGTAACCTTCTTCTCTGCAGGCATACGCGGCGTGCACGCAGCAGTAGTCGAACTCAATTCCTTGTCCGATGCGGTTTGGTCCGCCGCCGAGGATGATTACCTTTTTCGGATTCGATGTCGTGCGGCTCTGGTCCAGAGTCTCATATGTCGAGTAGAAATAAGGCTTTTCCGCCTCAAACTCGCCCGCGCATGTATCCACCAGATAGTAAGTGCTCTCAATACCCAGCACCTTTCGGCGCATTCGTACCTGCTCTTCGTCAGTTTCCAGCATATGTGCCAACTGAATATCAGAGTATCCAAGCTGTTTCGCTTCGCGCAGTGTTTCTGCTGGAATGCTGACCAGCGACTTCCCTTCGAACTGTTTCTCAAACTCCACCAGTTCTCGAATGTTCTCTATGAACCAGGGGTCAATTTTCGAGAGTTCGTAGATTTCGTCGGTCGACATTCCGTTCTCGATGGCGTAGCGAATAAAGAACAATCTCTCCGCATTTGGCTGAACGAGCTTTCGCCGGATTAAGTCCATATCGCGGCGCTCTCTCTCTTTCAGGTCCTTGCCATCCGAGCCGAGTCCGTAGCGTCCTATTTCCAGAGACCGGATTCCCTTCTGGAGCGCTTCCTTGAAGTTGCGTCCGATCGCCATAGCCTCGCCGACTGCTTTCATCGAGGTGTTCAGCGTGGGGTCCGCCTGAGGGAACTTTTCGAACGCGAATCGACAGACTTTCATTACTACGTAGTCTACCGTGGGCTCGAAGTCTGAGTAGGTCTTGCCGGTTATATCGTTTTTTATCTCGTCCAGGGTGAGTCCGACAGCGAGTTTTGCCGCTACTCGCGCGATGGGGAATCCAGTTGCCTTCGATGCCAGAGCAGAGGACCTGCTGACCCGTGGGTTGATCTCGATAATGACCACGTCGCCGTTCTCAGGGTTGACAGCGTACTGGATGTTTGTGCCGCCTCCATTGATGCCCACTGCTCGGATGACTTTTTTAGACAGCTCAACCAGGTGTGCCATTTCTGGCATGGTGAGTGTCTGAGCCGGCGCTACCACCACAGAGTCGCCTGTGTGTACCCCCATTGGGTCGATGTTTTCCATAGAGGTTACGCATATTACGTTGTCGGCGCAGTCGCGGATAACCTCGAACTCAATCTCCTTCCAGCCCAGAACCGATTCCTCGATAAGCGTCTGATGTATGGGGCTGGTTTCGAGCGCGAACGCAAGCATCCTCTCGAACTCTTCCATATTGTATGCGGTCGCGCCGCCTGCACCTCCCATTGTGTATGCTGGGCGCAGGATCGCGGGAAATCCGACGTACTTTATCACCTGCATTCCTTCTTCGATGGAACGCGCGATTCCGCTGCGAGGCACTCGTATGCCTATCGACTGCATAGTCTCCTTGAAGAGTTCGCGGTCTTCAGCTCGTGCTATTGCCCGCTCGTCAGCTCCGATAAGCTCGCAGCCGTATTTCTTGAGTATGCCTTCACGTTCGAGAAACGTGCCCAAGTTGAGACCCATTTGGCCTCCCAGTGTGGGCAGCAAGGCATCCGGCCGCTCCCTCTCAATTATCTTGGCAACGGATTCCAAAGTTAGAGGTTCTATGTATGTGCGGTCGGCCATTCCCGGGTCCGTCATTATCGTTGCAGGGTTCGAGTTGACGAGCACCGTCTGGTAGCCTTCCTCTCGAAAGGCCTTACACGCTTGTGAACCCGAGTAGTCAAACTCGCACGCCTGACCGATAACAATAGGTCCACTTCCAATTATCAGGATTTTCTTTATATCAGTCCGTTTTGGCATCTATCGCAAACTCCGTTTCTTTTTGTTGAGCACTGCAGTGTTCGTAGCGCTGCTGGTCTGGTCTCGTTGTCGGATACTCATTCCTCGCGGTCATTTGACCGCGTCGAGCATCGATTGGAACCAAGCCTCGTTGGGTAAGAAGTTGGCACCTGCTGCTCTGGCCTCTTTGCACACAAAGCCTTCACATGTGCCGTCGTGAATATTTGTGAATAAACATTCCGTGCTGCCGCCGGGGATGACTACATAGTTGTGATTCTGCACCGTGATTTCGTTGCGCCCACCTCCGCGATGCTTCACAGGGATGTTCAGCCCGTGGTCGCCAAACGGAAGCTTTTTGACCGCTGCTCCGCACGCCTGGGCAACAATCGCGCATCCGTGTCCGAAACCCAAAATGGGTTTTTCACCCAGCCTGGATTTCACCAAATCGATCTTCCGTTTGTCCTCGACAGCGTAGTAGGGCGCGTCCGATACGATGACGATTTCAGCTGATTCTGAGTCGCATGCCGCATCTATTCCTAGCGAGGCAATGTGTCTATAAAACGAACGTGACGCTCCGAAGTCGATAACCTCAGCCCTGGCTGTAGGCACCGCGCGGTCGCATGCTATCGGTGAGTTTTCAGGCTCGTACTCGGCGTGCTGGGTCTTCGCAAGACGATCTCTTACCTCATTCGCAGTGAGTTGGTGTGTGCTGATTACTGCTCCCATTTCGCCGTGCTCGCGCATATAGACCATCATTGCGCGCGTATCGAACTTGTGTCCAAGTAGCGTTTTGCTTGTTGCCAGATAGTCACACAGGCTCATCTCGGCTCGGAAATTGCTGTAGTAAGGTGGGTACTCTTTTGCCAGTATCGCCTCAACCTTTGGAGAAGCTGATTCGGCGTCCTCGGAGTTAACTCCGTAGTTGCCGATAAGGGGGTATGTGTAAACGATTATCTTGCCCAAGTTTGCGGGGTCGGTTATGACTTCTTGGTAACCGACCACCCCGGTGTAGAAAGACAGCAGCCCAGCGCATTCTACCGGTTCGTTAACGCTTACTCCCTCGAATAAAGTCCCGTCCTCAAGGCAACAGAATATAGGTTTCATATCTGCTCCAGATAGCTCGTTGGTCGATTGGTTACGGGTTGCCGGTGCTCAGCAGGCTCCGGCAGCCGGTTCATGTTGTAGTTTTGCACGGACGCCTCAGTTACCTGCTTTTCGAACTACTTTTTCCTCTGTGCCGACTGTTTAGGTGCTCTGACGGTTGCCTATGTCGTTGAATGCAGCAGTTTTGTTCTGATATACTAGTGTTCGAGATGAAACTGATAAGCGTGTGCAAAGGAAAAATCCATAGAGCTACGGTTACCGGATGTGATGTAAACTACGAAGGCAGCATCACGGTCGACCAAGATCTGTTGGATGCTGCTGGTATCGTAGACGGCGAGCTTGTTCACGTTTGGAACATCTCGAACGGGGAGCGGTTAGAGACATATGCCATTCCCGCCGAACGCGGCAGTGGGATAATATGCCTAAACGGTGCTGCTGCACTTCGGTGCAGCGTGGGCGATAAGATAATAATCGCGGCTTTCTGTTTGACGGATGAGCCGGTCCACCGAAGAGTTGTTCTCGTGGACGACAACAACCGCATAGCCAAGATTATTTCCTAGCATCCATTTTGGTATATCTATAGCCGCGCGGCACGCGGATAAGCCTGTGATTAATTCCGTACTTGTCAAACCTTCAGGTCCGGATTGCAACCTCCGCTGCAACTACTGCTTCTACCGCCAGAAGGCCGGTCTTTTCGGGGGCAAACACCACCGTATGTCAGAGCGCGTTCTCCAGGAGCTTATCAGCCAGTGCATGGATATCGGTGTTACAACGTTTTCGTGGCAGGGTGGCGAACCAGCTCTTATGGGCTTGGACTTTTTCGAAAAGGTGGTCGAACTAGAGATTCGCTGTGGCACACCGGGCACCACAGTTGCAAATGCGTTCCAAACGAACGGTACTCTGCTGGATGGCGACTGGGCGCGTTTTCTCGCGAGTTATAATTTCCTTGTCGGCCTCTCTATCGACGGTCCTGCTCATCTGCACGACTACTACCGCAAGGATGCTGCCGGTAAGGGTACGCACAGACGGGTAATGGATGCTGCAAGGTTGCTTCGGCAGCACGGCGTCGAGTTCAACATCCTAGCGCTCGTCAACGACGTGAACGTAAAGCACCCTAACGAGGTTTGGGATTTCTTCAGGGAAAATGAGTTTTCTTTCCTGCAATTCGTGCCGTGTGTAGAACCTGGTGGCAAAGGTCAACCGGCGCCATTTTCGATCACGCCTGAGGAGTACGGGGAGTTTCTGGTTGCGATCTTCGACCGCTGGGTTGAGGATTTCCCCAACGTTTCAGTGCGAGACTTTGACGACTTGCTTGCCCACGAATTGGGAATGCAGCCTGGCACTTGCACGGTCAGCGAGCGCTGCGGCAGCTATGTGGTGGTCGAGCATAATGGGGACGTCTTCGCCTGCGACTTCTTCGTGATGGCACGGTGGCGTCTAGGAAACGTTCTCGAGTCTCACCTGGCTGAGATAGTAAGGTCGGAGAAGTTTGGTGAGTTCGCTGCGAACAAGAGCAAGTACGGTGCTACCTGCCGGTCGTGCAAGTATGTTGAGTGGTGTCACGGCGGTTGTCAGAAGCACCGTGTTGTTCTGGGTGGTGAGTTAAGCGATCCCAGCTACTTCTGCAAATCCTACAGAATGTTCTTTGCCCATGCTCTGCCCAAAATCCCCGAGCTTGCTCAAAGGCTTAGATTGATGGGTAGGGCTTAGCGGCGAGCGGGTGCCGGTGTGAAAGAACGATTTGAAAAGACGACCCTCTATGAGTTTTGCGAGATCCGTAAGCTGATGGTGCGTCTCGAAGCCATTCAGTCGACCGTGGTGATGCCGGATATGGTGCACGCCGAAGTCAAACTCTTGCCTGTGAGCTGCAGCCGCGCTGATGAATGCAGGGTGAGAGGTATAAGCTGTCTGGTTTACGATCCGGAGGGTGCTGATCCCTGTCCGGGACTTTGGAAAGGGCTTGACTGATTTGCTCACTGACGGCTCTGTCTTTACACACATCACACAATAATGTGGTATATTGAGAATTAGAAGGCGGTAGAGCGCGTACGCTTGATTCCCCACCTGATGGAGCCAGGCCGGGCGCACTGAATGAAGCCTCTAGAAAGGAGAAGACGAAATGGCGAAATCCGCTGCGGTGCGCCGGGGCTTGGGCGTAGTAGCATTCCTCTTGTGGTTCTCTCTACCTGTGTTTCCGCAGGTACGCACAACACCTGTCGAAGTCAAGAATGAGCCGGTTATTAGAATCGACCCAACCAGCAATACGGTGAAAGCTCAGCAGGACGGCACATGGTCCGTCGGCATTGCTCCTTCTGCCAACACTGTCTCCGAACAGCCTAGGTATGACGTAAGACGGCTGTGGAGCGAGACGACAACGGTGCCGGCGGGTTGGACGTGCCCGAGCAGCATGGTCTTTTTGGAGGGCTACAGGGAGGTAAGGGTGTTGCTTATGACGACGGCGTCCCTGAGTAACCCATCGGATCTCTGGGTGTGGATCAGGCTTTATCCCTTCGGGACATCAGGCGACTACATAAATGTGGGTTACGTTACGTTCGGCCAGCCTGCTGAACCGTTCGTCAAGGGTGCCGTGAACTATAACCAGCAGAACAATGTGTGCATGTTTTCGTTTCCAGTGTGGGCAAAAGCAGCCGTATTTCTCATACAGAACAAAACAGGGAATGCCGTGCAGATGTCCGAAAACTGCTACGTCTACTTGACCAACTAGACAGCGCCACCGCGAATATCTCGAGCTGACGAGCTCGACTAAATGAGGCAGAACAGACGCCAGCGGTTGCTTCTTTGAAAATGAACTGATGTGTTCTTGATCGGGGTTGTTCAATATGTGCAAATGTGAAATGGCTGCAGCGGTATTGCTTACAATCATCGCCGTCACGCTTGCGGCTGGACAAGTGTTCGCCGCCGCATCGTATACGGACCCGGACCAGTTTGAGGCCGCAGTGCAGTCTTGCGGATTCAGGCTTTCGGTGGCTTTCGATTCACAGTGCGATGGCTCGAGTGCTGCAAAGTGCGGGATGCTCAACATAGCAGCCACGGGGTTGGCTTCCGACGGCGCTACTTCGGTTACACTTACTCCGGTCGTGGTAAGCGAGTATCCGACCATGAGCAGTCCCAACTCAGTTGGGGAGTCGACGTCGCAGGGGCAGTTCCTAGCAGGAAATGATGATACGCTGACGTTCGATTTTGCTTGTCCTGTATACGCATTCGGACTGTACCTCATCGGAAATCCGGCTCCGACAGGCACCCCTGCGATTTCGTTTTGGCGAGCCAGCGTTCCCGATATTGGCTTCGATGCTCTTTCCTCAACTAGCCCTCTTAGGACGTTGGCACCTGGCAGCGATGTATACTTTCTCGGCATAGTCTCCGCGGAAAAACCGTTCAATCAAGTTCGCCTTTATTCGAACAACGATCCAGCTGCTGTCTTTAGCTTCTGCGTCGACGATGTCTGTGTCGCAGTGGAAGCCCAGAAAGTAGACATTCCCGGTGCCAAGGCACTGGAATCAGGCTACGTTGTCATCTCGAACGCGGCCGTAATGCGCGTTCACGCTGATAGGGTGAACGTAGAAGCTGTTGATCGTTCTGCAGGTATCGCGCTGTTCGACAGCGATCTGGCCAGGGGGATGACAGTGTCATTTCTTGGTTCGGTTGAGGCGACGGCTGACGACGAACGAGTGATCCGAGTCATTCACATCATAGAGTCAGTCGAAGAAAACCCGCCTGGGAGCCTGTTCATGAGCACGCTTGCCGTGGGCGGCAGCGCCGACGTGGGACTGCAGTCGGGTTGCGAAGGCAGCGTTGGACCCAACAACATCGGACTTGACGTAACCATATGCGGCAGAGTCACCGCCCTAGCGAAGGATTGCAGCTGGATGACAGTGGATGACGGTGCCCAGCGCGCGAGCGGTATGTCAGGCAAAGGCGTAAAAGTTGTCGGGCGGTTCGGTGGCGACGTACGATACGTCGGGGAAACTGTACGCGTGACGGGATCGGTTTCACTGTTCAAAATGATAAATAGCTACTATCCGCTTATTCGAGTTGCCACTGCGCGAGACGTGGTTCATCTCTACTGAGAGGCTCAGTTAACTCCTCGTGTGGCTGCGTCGGCGCTTGGTTCGTCGGTGTGCCGCGTGACTCTGGGAAAAAGCATAGGTACGACTCTTCGATAACGCTCGTACTCGTCGCTGAACCTTTGGGCCAAACCTTTTTCTTCGAAGGTCTTCAGGTACGCTGCGGCAAGTCCTGCTAATATGGGGACTAGCACTATACCTGCTGTGGATCTCCTCAAGAAAGCAACTCCGAGCAGCACAAACAGCGCGCCGAGCACCATAGGGTTCCGAGTGTAAGCATATGGGCCGGTCGTTACGAGCACTTTCGTCGGTTGCAGTGCTCGACCGAAGGCTTCAAGCGGTAAACCTTGGCCGACGAACACGAGATAGGAATAAGCCCAAGTTATCCAGAATACGCCTATCACTATGAACGCAGAAGCTAGAATCAGAGACGTGGGTATGCCAAAAGGAATGGGTGGCAGCTTGAGCGCACTGTCAATCCACAAGGTTGCCCACCAAAACCCCAGAGGTACCAGTGCGGCAAAGAAAGCACCAGTGATGGCGAGCCCTATAACGGCCTTTCGCGTATTAATAGTCAAGTCGCTCACCAACATCCGCTTACCCTATTCCGATTTTTTCTAAACGGGCAGACTGTTCGGCTGCAGGAACCTTGTCGGCTGTTGACAAACATGCCGTGGGGAGCAGTTAAATGTGGCTGGCTCTGATCATCCTGTGCGCCGCTGTCGGATACGCTGTCGTTACTTACAATTCCCTTATTGCCTTGCGCAACCGTGCGAGGGACGCATGGTCGGATATTGACGTGCAGCTCAAGCGCCGACATGATTTGATTCCCAACCTGGTTGCGGTAGTCCAAGGGTACGCAACCCACGAAAAAACAGTCTTCGAAGATGTGGCACGCCTTCGCGCCAAAGCTATGGAGCTTCAGAGCGGCGTGCAGCGTGCAGATGCTGAGGACCAACTCAGCACCGTTATAAAAAGTCTGTTTGCCGTCGCTGAGAGCTATCCTGAATTGAAGGCAGACAAAAACTTCAGGCAGCTCCAATCTGAGCTTGCTGAGGTTGAAGATCATATCCAGTACGCGCGGCGCTACTACAACGCAGTTGTACGAGACCTTAATACTAAGTGCGAAACCTTTCCTTCCGGTTTGATCGCGAGCCTTTTCGGGATCGGCAAGCTTCCTTACTTTCAGGCGGACGAGGAGTCACGTCAGCCGGTTCGCGTGGATCTATCAGAGGATAAGTCGGACGAGAATCCAAATGCATAGGCATCTTTTCATCTCGCTTGCTCAGTTGCACAGTGCCGGTTGCAAACCTCATCGAGTGCGCAATTTGTCGGTGTTTTTTGCGGGTTTAGTTTTTCTCTCGAGCCTTGTCGTTTCAGCTTGGGCTTTTCCGATTTCCGACTTCCAAATCCGAGTTGAGGTCTGCGAAGACAGCAGTATCAACGTGACTGAGACCATAACCGCCGATTTCAGAAATGAGCCCCATCATGGAATATACCGTGTCATTCCTCTTCTCGGGAAAGACAGTTGGGGAAATAACTACCGTCTCCGAGTGTACAATGTGCGTGTTACCGATTTGTCCGGCCGAGCATTGAACGTGCTTAGGCGTTTTCAGGACGGCAGCCTCTACCTGCGAATTGGGGATCCAGACGTCTATGTTAGTGGACTGCAGACCTACGTAATCAGCTACACCGTGTGGCGCGCCATTCATTTCTTCTCGGACCACGATGAACTCTACTGGAACGCTGTGGGTACGGAATGGGAAGTTCCTATCTTGAAAGCTTGGTGCGATGTAGTGATCCCAGACGACGTATCGCCTGCTGAACTTCGGATCGCTTGCTATGCGGGCTATTTCGGTTCGACAGGCAGCATGAAAGCATCCAGTGATAAACCTGGTCCTTCTAAGGCGCGCTTTTGGTCCACACGGCCGTTTTCGCCAGGGGAAGGTATGACGATTGTAGTGGGCTGGCCCAAAGGTATCGTAAAGCCTCCCTCGTTCAAGCAGGAATGTGTGTGGTTTGTCACCGATAATGGTTACTTCCTTCTGGTTCCTGCGTTCTGCCTAGGACTGTTTTTGTATTGGAGGAGAGTAGGGGCTGACCCGGATGTGGGTCGCTCAGTTGTTGTTACGTACGAGCCGCCGGATAACCTCAGTCCCGCTCAGTTGGGGACATTGATCGACGAACGTGTAGATATGCGCGACATTTCGGCGTCCATAGTGGACCTGGCAGTGCGCGGATATCTGCGCATCAAAGAAACGGTGAATCGCGGATTTTTGTGGTCCGCCCGCGACTACACGCTGGAACTCACGAAGTCCTTTGAAGAAGTAATTAATGACCCGGCACTCAGCCCGTTTGAGACGGCCTTGATTCAGGCGCTGTTCGGGGGCAAGAGTTTCTGTGTCATCTCAAACCTCAAGCACGAGTTCTATGTACATATTCCGAAGCTCAAGAAAATGCTTTACAATTCTCTGGTTAAGAAGCGGTATTTCACGCAGTCTCCTGAGTCCATCCGCAAGTCATATGCGATAGCTGGAGCGGTGACGGTGGGCGTAGGAGTTTTTATTACGTTCCTTGTGCTTACCGGTTCGCCGGTCGGGTTCTCCGTTGGCTGGGGAATAGCAATTGCGTTGTGTGGAATCATTCTTGCCTTGGCATCTCGGACAATGCCTCGAAAAACCAAAAAGGGTAGAGAAGTGTTTCTTGCCGCGCGCGGCTTCGAGGAATACTTGGCCCGCGCTGAAAGACCGCTGATAGAGCATCAGGAGCGGCAGAACTACTTCGAGAAGTTCCTGCCATATGCGATGGTTTTCGGGATAGCTGAGAAGTGGGCTCGTGCGTTTGAAGGTATTCAGACTGAGCCTCCGAAGTGGTACTCTGGAGAAAGCGGAGCATTCCACCCAGTGCTCTTTGCAAACCATCTTGATACTGTCACCCGCGGTTGGGCTGACACCCTGGCTTCACAGCCGCGCTCCGGCGGCAACAGCGGTGGTTTCTTCTCAGGGGGCAGTGGCTTCGGCGGAGGGTTCTCCGGCGGTGGAGCTGGAGGCGGAGGTGGTGGAGGTTGGTAGCGGACCTGCGTTCCGAACTACTTGATTCGGTCAGAAGGATCGCTGCGCAAACGTCGAATGCGCCCAACGTCCGCACTCTGTCGGCTCAGGAATCGGCGGACGGTGCGGAGCCATTCGGCACTCCCACAGCCTTTGGAAGCCGCAACTATGTATCTTCAATCAAGAATCTTAGCACTGCTGTTACAGTCTATCTGGGCAGTCCGCGCGTCGAAACTGAGGTTCTAACTCAGAAAAAGCGCGAAATCAAGCGGAGTGCGCCAGACACGATTAGGAGGTTGGAACAATATCTCGCTCGAGTACCGCTGGTCCGGCTTTGCTGCAGACTCGGGGACCACAGTACATTCACGCCTTCTTGTTCATTCGTGGTATCCACCTATCGCAAAGATTGCCTTCACCTTGCTCATATGGTGGCTATGAACTTGTTTCCAGCCGCTCAGTGCAGCTCTTCAGCTGACCTTACGGTCATAGCGGTTCCCGAGTGGCCTGAGAAGGAGCGTCAAGTCCTGGTGTTCCCCGAGGTCGGTGTGACGTTTGTTCTCGGGAGCGACTATTTCGGAGAGATAAAGAATGCTTTCCTGCGTATGGCAATGTGGTTGGCAAAGGACCGCGGAATGCTTGGGCTGCACGCGGGCACCCAGATTATTCACGCGCGGACGTCCAACGGTGCTCTCCGCAAGCTCGGCGTCATTATGTTTGGTATCACGTCAACCGGGAAAACCACCCATTCCTGCCACAACCACGGCTTGGACAAACCGGGCGAGATGGTCCAAATCGCGCAGGACGACGTGGTGTTCTGGTGTGCGGACGGGTCAGCTCTTGGCAGCGAGCGTGCTTTTTACATAAAGACGGAGGGCCTGAATCCCGACGAGCAACCGCTGCTGTACGCAGCTGCGACAGCGCCGGAGGCAATACTCGAAAACGTATTCGTTGACTTCAATGGCTGCGTGTGCTTTGAGGATCGCACTATTACCCCAAATGCCCACGCATTAGCTCCGCGGGAGGTACTGGGATCCTTCGTTGCTGACAGCATTAACCTGCCGCCAGTGTCAGAACTCGACCGGCTCATTCTGCTGTTTATGGTGAGAGATTACACAGTGGTTCCCATCGCCAGCAGATTGACTCCCGAGCAGGCGACGGTCGCTTTTATGTTGAGCGAATCAATAGACGCGGTCGGGGCAGAGCAGCAGCCAGGTTCGCCTCCAGGTGGGATCGGAGCTAGTCCTTATGTGATCGGCGACGCAGCAGTTGACTGCAATCGCTTTTACGAATTAGTGAAGGCTCACGGTCCAAAGATAGAATGCTATATGCTTAACACAGGTGGTGTCGGCGAGCTCGTTGAACACGAGTTGGATGGCGGGCGCAAAGTGCGCCGCAAAGTCACGAGAATAACCATTCCTGAGATGGCGGCAGTCATACGAGCCATCGCAAGGGATTCCATAAAGTGGCGCGAAGACCCGAATTGGATGGTCGAAACACCTGCTTTCGTTGAGGGTATGGACATCTCTCGTTTCGAGCTCGACCGGCACTACGAGCAGGACAAGATAGACTTTCTAATCGCTGAGAAGCGTGTCCAGCGTTTGCGCTACGCTGAGCAGTACGCGGCTCTCAATCCTGCCGTGCGGGCAGCCGCGGAGTTCTGATCCAGCTGCCCGCACTTCGCTTGTTGTCTCTCCAGCCTAGCTCTTCGCAATCTCGAGTCCGAGGTCTCTACCCAGCTCTTTTAGCTGAGATATCATCTCTTCAACCAGAGTAATGGATTCCAGCTGTTCAGGCTTGGAGCCGGTTACAGCCTCGAACCATTTCGGTAGACTGTCCACCGACTGTTGGAGAGCTTCAATACATCGTCCGAGGAGTTTTGATGCGGCTGCCTTGTTGTCGTCGGCGACCTTGCCGTCACGGACAAGTTTCCCCAGATCGTATGCCGCTCGCAGTGCGCGTATGTAGCCGTCGACCACCTGTGTTTCGTATATGAACTCGTCTATACCCATCTCGCGGGCGAGTCGGAGCGCTCTGTTCTCGTTCGCGACATCCTGGTCAAACTGCTCCAGGGTTTGTATCTGTCCCCACGGACCCCTGTATGCGCCTTGGACTTCGCCCAGAGCCGGTAAGTTGCCCTCGCGGATCCGCTTTGCTATGGGACCTGGGAAGTGCCGCTTTTCCGAAAGAGGAAAGTCGGAACCATACACGTCCCAAGCTACAGCCCCGTGCAGTTCAACCCAGTCGGCAAATTTCTCGGGGTCCTTGATTCCGTTCCGCACGGCCCACGACACTGCAAACTCCCGCGGGGTTCGACCCTTCGCGTTCCACGCCCATTCCGCAGCAGCCTCTACAAGGAACCTGTTGATCTTCAGCCCAGTGCACGCGTAGCCGAGGAGGCCCTTACAACCGCTCTCCACAAACTCTTCCAAGCGGTAGTGTGCAAACTGAGGGCTGGTAAACGGATGATGCAGATGCACAAAAGCCGACAGATTGGGCACCGGTCCGACCCAGCCTCCTCGCTTGATGAAGTCCAAGACATCGCCCACAATCATCGGCTCTTTGCCGTTCGTGTAAGTGAGAAGGCTTTCGTAATACCACACCTTCACGCCCGGAGGAACCTCGGCAAATAGCAACTTGTTGCTCGGCCGCGTTTCCTCGCTTGTGAGAATCCTGAGTCCGAACTTGGTGCCCAGCTTTTCCTGTGCCTTATGCCAAGCGGCCAGAACGGTTCGGAACTCGAGCACCGTTCGATCCACCTTTTTACACTGATCACACTGGCATCCGCCTTGGCCGTGCAGGTTCTCAGCTAGCCACACGCTTACTTCTGTCACGTTCGGCAGATTCTTCAGTGCTACGATCCAGTCCGTAAGCACGCCGACAAACTCCGGCTGTGAGTAACATATGGCCCCTTCCTGGCCGCCTTTAGCTTTGAGGTTTGGATATATGTCGAACAAACGGAGTCCGTTTTGATAAGGGCCGGACACTTGTTCTAGGTGCAGCACCGCGGGTATCACGTTGATCGCTCTCTTCGGTCCCTCGGTAAGTGCTTTTTCCCAGAATGGCTTCGGTCCCGAGGTTCCGCGTCCGTTCTTGTCTACGCTTCTCCAGGAGATGTTTTCGATAACGTTCATTTTGCGTTCGGCGAGCCATTCGACGTTCTCGCCACTGTCGCCACCCCACAGGCCGCGGTCTTCAAGGTCGGGCCAGTCTTTAACTTTTACCAGTGGCATCCGTACCTGCCCGTTCTGAACGAAAGGCCGGATCAACTGCTGAAGCGTCTTAGACGCATAGTAAAGCCCGCGCGGGCTTAGTGCAACAAGCTTGAGTCCTTTGTTCTGCTCGAGCGGTAGAATCAGGTAAGCCTGGTCTGAGTTTTTGAGGGCCTTTAGTTCCTCGGCTTCGCGACCGCCAAGCACCATTTGTATGGTAAACGTCTTCGCTGCGGATTCATCTACACGTCCCAGAGCTTGCTTGAGCTCGATCACTGCCTGGCGGACCGTGTCGTTCTCCGACTTCGGCGCTTGAACCGCAACCTCT
>JARYME010000038.1 GCA_029907315.1 Armatimonadota bacterium
CGGATACAAACTAGACTTTTTCCCACCACGGTTGACAGATTGCGTCGGCGCACTGTAGAAGCTGTGTGTTCCCAAAGGCGAAAAAGTCGTAAAGAATCGGGTTCAGACTGAGTTTCTCCACCGCAGCCGAGCCGCTCCTGCGGGGTCGTTCGTTTGACCGCACACCGTCTATCCGGTATAATGGCGATGTCCTGTTAGGAAGTGACTGTGAGGCTCACAGCGTGGGTAGGAAGCCACGGACGAACCGGTGCAGAAAGCCGGCGCGCAAGCGACAGAGAATCAACCCCATTCTGATTGCCGACGTGTTCGGCATTGCAGCTATTGTCGCGTGCTTCGTAATGTATTACGCTCTCGCCAACGCTCAGTCGAGTGGTATTTTGGGGCCTTATATCGCCGGTGTGCTTAAGAGTCTCTTTGGGGTCGGCGCATATCTTATTCCAGGACTTGTGGGGCTGATTGGGATCGTGGCGATTATTGGTCCTTTAGAGATCATCCCGCGCAACATTGGTGTGGGCAGTTCTATTTTGTTCTTTGTTGTTATTGGATGGGCTTCGCTTGATGCGGCGGCTGAGAAAGTGCTTGATCCGACCGTGGGCGGCGGTCATATTGGCAACGCTCTGGCGTATGCACTGAGCAGACCGTTCGGCTTTACGCCTGCCTATGTCGTTCTCATAGGTGCGGCTGCGGTCGCCGTCCTGATAATAGTTGACAGACCTTTAGCAGCATTGTTCAACTACGTGCAGGTACTATATCGCGAATCCAGAGAAGCTGCCAGGCAACACCGCTCGGCTCCGACTGATAGGCCGCAGTCTGAGAAGCCGCTTGCGGCGAGAACTGCGGCGGCGGTTGCTGAACCTAAACCTCAGCGGCCAGGCATTCGCGAGCTTTTGAGGCGCAGGCTTGCTAAAGAGGACGAAACCGGTGCAGATGACCAAGGCGTCGAACCTGTCAGGCAGCCGGAACCGGCGGTGATAAGTAATGAGCCTTTGCAGCTGGAGATGGAGCAGGTAGGCAAGGAGGCGCAGGCTGAAGCAGAGGAGCAGGGCGAGTTTCGACTGCCGCCGACCTCACTGCTTGCAGATCCGCCTCCACCTCCGCCAAGGGTCGAGAGTGAGCTGCGAGAGAACATAGAGATTATCGAGCGAACCCTGCGTGAGTTTAAAGTAGATGCCACAGTGGTCGAAATCGCCCACGGGCCTACGGTGGCCAGATACGAGATTCGTCTCGCACCCGGTATCAGGGTGAACAAGATCGTCGGGCTAGCCGACAACCTCGCTATGCAGCTTGCTGCGATTGATGTGCGAGTGGAGGCGCCGATTCCCGGTAAGTCTGCCATAGGGGTCGAGGTTCCGAACAAGAAGCGTGGAACTGTGGTTCTGAAGGAAGTTGTCGAAAGTAAAGCGTTCCGCGAGGCGGCGTCGAAACTGGCGTTTGCGCTGGGCAAGGATGTTGCCGGAAGGCCGGTTGTTGCAGATCTTGCTAAAATGCCACACTTGCTCATCGGTGGTGCAACAAACGCCGGCAAGAGCGTGTGTCTGAACTCTCTGATTGCCAGCCTGCTTTTCCGAGCTACTCCTGACGAGCTGAAGTTCATAATGATAGACCCCAAGCGAGTGGAACTTAGTCTCTTTGACGGCATTCCGCACCTTGCTTGTCCGGTCGTCAAAAACGTCAAGCAGGCAGCCGGTATATTGCGGGCTGCTGTTCAGGAGATGGAGAGACGCTACGACCTGTTTGCACGAACCAGCGCTCGCAACATCGACAGTTACAACGAGAAGATTCCTGAGGGCGAGCGTCTGCCTTATATCGTGATAGTGGTGGACGAACTGTGCGATTTGATGATGCAGGCGGCTGCGGAGGTCGAGGGCTCGATAACTAGACTTGCTCAACTTGCCAGGGCCACGGGCATACACCTTGTTATAGCCACTCAGAGGCCGTCCGTCGACGTTATAACGGGCGTTATAAAGGCGAATATTTCGTCAAGGATAGCATTTGCTGTTTCGTCTTGGCACGACAGCAAGACGATACTCGATCACAAGGGTGCTGAGCGACTCATAGGCCGCGGAGATATGCTTTTCTTGCCCATAGATGCGTCCAAACCGACCCGCATTCAGGGCTGCTACATTTCGGAGAAAGAAATCTTGGCGTTGGTTGATTTCCTAAAGGCGCAACGTAAGCCCACTTACTTCATTCAGCCGGTGGTGGTCGGCGAGGGCGGTGGGCCCGGTGGCGACGAGGACGTGTTGGCGGATGAGTATTACGAACCTTCCGTGCGGTACGTAGTCACCACCGGATATTGTTCAACGTCCATGCTTCAGCGCAAGTTCAAGATTGGCTATACGCGCGCTGCGAGAATAGTGGATTTTATGGAACAGCAGGGAATCGTGGGTCCGCTGGACGGCGCCGGAACCAAGGGACGCCAGGTGCTGATCACAAAGGAGGAGTTAGACGCCATCTTTGGCGGTCGTTCGGGACCGCGGGCGCGGCCTCTGGAAAACGACGACGAGGACGACGGCAGCCTACCCGTTGCTCGGAAAGAAGTCGCGGATGACGAGAAGGTGTCGGGAGAGGGGTAGACAGTTGGCAAGGGTGTGCGTGATAAGTCTAGGCTGCCCGAAGAACCTTGTGGACGCGGAGGGTGCGTGCGGCGAGATTGCTGCTTCCGGACACGAGTTAGTTGGCGATCCTTCGGAAGCGGATGTGGTGATCATCAATACGTGTGCGTTTATCGAGAGCGCAAGGGAAGAGTCGGTTGAGGTAATCGAGAGTGCGGTCGCACAGAAGGAGATTGGTCGCTGTCGAGCGGTCATAGTCAGTGGATGCTTGGCTCAGAGATACGGAGTTGCTCTTGCCGAAGCTGAGCCGGCAATTGACGGCATAGTAGGCATACACCACGCTGGCATTATTTCGGACGCTGTTGAATCTGCTTTGGCCGGAAATAGAGTCTGCGTGGGTTTCGAACGGGGACCTTCGTGGGTTGAGCATTCCAGACGTTTGCGCTGCACGCCGCCGTGGACCGCGTATCTCAAAATATCCGATGGCTGCGACAACCGCTGCTCGTATTGTGCAATACCGGATATTCGCGGTTCGTATATAAGCAGGCCACCCGATCTAATCATCGGCGAAGCGGAACGCCTTGCCAATGAGGGAGTCAAGGAACTAGTTCTTGTCGGTCAAGACGTGACACAGTACGGGGCGGATTTGGAATGCGGAACGACTCTGGTCGATCTGCTGGAAAAGCTGAGTCGAATTGAGTCCCTCAGGTGGATAAGGCTGATGTACTGTTATCCTACGAAGATATCGAGGGATCTGATAACTTTCGTCTCGCAGAACGAAAAGATCGTCAAATACATCGATGTGCCTTTTCAGCATGCAGATGATCGCATTCTGCGGGCGATGAACAGGCAAGGCACCCAAGCTGATTACCTGCGGCTGGTCGATGAGATCCGAGAGTGGTGTCCCGACATCGCGCTCAGGACTTCGTTCATAACGGGATTTCCGGGTGAGACTGAGGAGGCATTTGAAAGCCTTCTCGAGTTTGTCGAGCGAATACGTTTTGATAGAGTAGGGGTCTTCGAGTACTCTCCGGAGGAAGGTACGCCCGCTTACAGAATGAAGCCGAGAGTGCCTGCCCGAGTTGCTCGGAAACGGCGCGAGACCCTGATGCGGCTGCAGCAGGAAATATCTTTGGAGCGCAATCGGAGTCTCGTTGGAAAGAGGCTTACCGTTTTAGTCGAGCAGGTAAGTGATGATGGCTTCGTAGGCCGCAGCTACAGAGACGCACCGGAAATAGATGGTACAGTGTGTGTCGAGGGCGGCCGCGCGGAACCAGGCGAATTTGTCGAAGTTGAGATAGTTGAAGCCTTTGAATACGACTTGCGCGGTGTTCCGTGTGCAGTTGCTGCTGAGTCGAACACCTGAAAACCGTGTACGAAAAAACGGAGGACTGAATTGGCAAGAGCATCCACAACCCAGCTTGATCAAGATACGATTAGGCAAGCAGCAAAGAGATACCTCGCAGACCGGGCTTATCTGCACTTGCTGGGCATCGACCAGCCGGCAAAGCTCAGGCAGATCTTAAAGGGGGTTGGTGTCGAAAAAGCGACGCCTCGTCTGCTGAAGCATGTCATGAGCGAAAGCGACCGTTTTGCAACCGTCGACCGCCGGTGGGCACCCGCGGTGCGATACGGAGACACCCGACGCCCATTCGAGCGCATATTGGACGAGATAATGTCCGCGGCGGGTATTCCGCTGAGCATTGATCCGATTGCTCGCGAGCTTGGGCAAACGTTCGGACGGCCTGCGGATGCTTATTTTCAGACTCTGCCTCGCGTATTGGCGAATCGGGAAAAATACTTCCGAACGCCTAGCGACCGCTACGGGCTTGCTAGATGGGTGGTCATTCCTACTTCCGAAGATGAGGCGGACGTTATCTTCGATAACTTTCTGTCTGAGGAACAGGTAGCTCATTATGTTGAGCTCTGTGAGGGTATAGCCTGGAGCTCGGAATCCATATCCGACAGTGCGGCTCAGGCGGTTGAAGCCGGCGGGGGCAGTGCTCCTGTGAAAATACTGAGCTTTCTCGCGTGGCGAGCACTGGGGGAAGATTATGACCCTGGTCTATTCTACGAGGCGCTTCTAAACAACAGCAAAGTCGTTGTGCTCTCAGATCAAACTGTCTATCCGCATTCGGCGGTGAAGGCTTTCACAAGTTTCCTAGGACAGCTTGCCGAAGAGCTGGCGGCGCTTCCGATTGAGCCCGAAGAGGAAGAGGCGGAAGGTCCGGTTGAGATCACGGACACCGATAAGGAGGAGATTATAGCCCTCATTCTTGATCGCGGGACGGCATCTGCAGAGGAGCTTCTGGAAAGCGTGTTGGAGGTCAGCCCAGACGAACCCGCGTTCGCTGGCACGCTTCAAAACCTGTTCGAAGCTCTAAAGGATGACAGCCGCGTCATGTATCTGGGCGACAATAGGTGGAGCAAGGTCATCACATTCCCTGAGGAAGTGAAGGTCATACCGGAGTCGCTGATTGTTCGACCGATAGAGCCTTTTGAGACTCCGGAGGGCGACGTCTACGACCTTATGCTCGACGAAGAGGGCTTTGAGGGTGATCTAAAGGTTGCGATTTACGATCCACTAGCACAGGATGTAACCGACGAAGACCCTGCGCGCACGGATTACCAACCCAATGGTGACAGTCAAAGGTGTGTCTTGAAGTACCACCACAAGGTGGAGGGCACATTCCCTCTTTGTCAGATAAACCCCGAGTTCTTTGGGGTTGAGCCTGAGATCATCCCGATCACGCTGATTCGAGACGGTATGCGCAAGCAAGTGTTCGTGAACAACTCGACTCGTCTTATCTATGGATTGAAAGAGTTTTACAAAGACATTACGGATGTCTCCGGTGCCGTTTTCTATATTGAGCGCACGCCAAAGCCGGGCGAATTTCGTTTCCGCTATGAAGGCGAAGTAGATTCTCAACTAGGAATCGATACGGACCGCAGCTTGGAACTCCTGGACATTAAAGCCAGGTGCGAGACCCAGGAGATGCCCGTTCACGACATAGTGGTTGAAATTCTTGAGCGCAGGCCCGGCGGGATGACTTTCCCGCAACTGGTGAACGAGGTAAATATCGTGAGGCGGTGTTCGAGGCTGCTCATAGCCTCCATCTTGAGCTCATATCACTACTTCACAATGCGAGGCAAGACCGGCCGTTGGCAGTACGACGAAAAGAAGCGCTCGCAAGGGTTCAACAAATCGAAGCGAAAGTACATCAAAAAATAAGTCCGTTTGATTGATAGAAGAGGTCGCACGTTGAGTAAACCCAGGTTGCGATTTGCTCCCAGCCCGACAGGTTCGCCGCACGTGGGCAACATACGGACGGCGGTGTTCAACTACTTGTACTGCCGTCATACGGGCGGGACTTTCATATTGCGTATAGAGGATACCGACCGAGAGCGTTATGTCGAGGGATCCCTGGAAGAGATAATGCTGAGCTTGCGGTGGATGGGAATGGATTGGGACGAAGGTCCGGAAGTCGGGGGAGACTATGGTCCGTACTTCCAGTCCCAGCGTCTCGACATATACGCAAGATACGCCGAAGAGCTGATCGAGAGAGGGCGTGCCTATCGGTGTTATTGTACCAAGGAGCGTCTGGAGGAACTCCGGAAATACCAGGAATCCAACAAGCTTCCCTTGGGATATGATCGCCGGTGCAGAGACCTTAGCCCTGAGGATCGAGCAAGACTTGAGAGGGAAAACCCAGAACCTGTGATCCGCTTCGCCATGAAACTTGAGGGCACGACGGAGTTCGACGACGTAGTGCGCGGGCATCTGGTTTTTGACAATGCTTTGCAGGACGACTTCGTGATCATCAAGTCAGACGGCTATCCCACGTACAACTTCGCGAACGTGATCGATGACCATTTGATGGAAATAACGCATGTGATTAGGGGGGAAGAATTCATCTCTTCAACCCCGAAACACGTTCAGATGTACGAAGCTTTCGGTTGGGAGACCCCAGTTTGGGTGTCGGTGCCGCTGATCTTGGATGAGCAGCGCAGAAAGCTTTCGAAACGCAGCGACACGCAAACCAGATTCGTCAGTTATATCGAAGACGGTTACTTGCCGGAAGCTATGCTCAACTTCTTAGCTACGATGGGATGGTCAAGCGGCGAGGACAAGAAAATATATACTCGTGAGGAGCTTATCGAGCAATTCACACTAGAGGGGATTTCTACCAGTGCAGCCGTCTTCGACCTTGCCCGACTGAACGATTTGCAAGGTGAGCACGTGCGTTTGCTGAGCGTGGACGATCTGGCAAATCGGTTGGTTCCCTTCTTGCAAGCCGCGAACTATGTCGGCAATCCTCCGACAGCCTCCGAGATGGATTACCTCAAGCGAATAGTGCCGCTGATCCAACCGCGCCTTGTGCTTCTTAAGGACGCGCCGGATATGACGCTCTATTTCTACCGTGACGATTTCGACTACGAAGAAAAAGGTGCGCGCAAGTATCTTGTCAAGGACACGACGCCAGGACTATTGGAGGCTGTGGCAGAGAAGCTGGAATCGCTGCAGCAATGGTTTTGCGAAACCATCGAACTGGCAGTTCGGGAGGCCGGTGCAAGCCTGGGTATGGAAGGCGGTCAAGTCATCCATCCGGTTAGGGTTGCTGTCACTGGTCGGACCTTCGGTCCCGGACTTTTCGAGCTTATGGATGTGCTCGGGAAGGATCGGTGCACGGCACGGCTCAGACGCGCCGCAGCATGGGCTCGCGACCGGTTGGGAACTGTCGAACCTCAAACAAGCTCGTAAAGAAATCGACTGTTGAACATCGGAGTCGCAGATGCCATTCGAAGTCATAGACTGCAACACTGTTTTCGGACCTTGGCCTATCGTTCGAGCGGACATGTCCGTGGAACGACTGGTTAAGGCTTTGACCAATCACGGTGTGTCCAAGGCTTTGGCGGTTTGCACAATCGGAGCACTACACAACTACAACGATGGAAACGCCGAAACCCTGCGCGTCTGTGGTGAGCAGCCTATGCTGCTGCCTGTGGCAACTATTGATCCTCGGGGGTATTTTGGTCCAGCTGGGGCGATTGCAAAGCTGGCCCAGCAGGGTTTCAAGATGGTTCGGTTTTTTCCGCTGCTTCAGGGGTGGCAGCCGGATCACATTGTGTTTTGCGACATACTGGACGAGTTGGAATCGGCCAACATGCCCGCGATGATTCAGGCCCGAGACATAGGCTTTCCAAGTGCTGTGGTGAGGAACCTGGGCGGCCGCAAGGTGCCGTTCATACTTGAGAGCATCAATTTCGAGAACATGGCGGAGGCTGTGTCCGCGATGCGCAAGCACGAGAATATTTTTGTGGACACTCGTGCTCTAAGGGTTCCGGGCGCCCTTCGGTTTTTGGTTGACCAGATTGGGCCGGACAGGGTGGTATTCGGCTCGGGCTGTCTCAGAAGCTCGCTGGCATCGGCTTTGGGATATGTTTTGGATTCCGACATTCCGGATGAGTCGAAAGCCAAGATTCTGGCAGGCAACATTAAGCGGTTGATAGGCGAATAGACTGTTGGTTCGGTCCTTTAAGTCGGTCGATGGAGCAAGGTAAGTCCGCAAAGGTTCGGCTTTGTGCAGGAGGGAAGCGTGGCGATTTTTGACGTTCATGCTGAGATAGGCACTACTCCACTTTGGGGTGTGCCGTTTACCGAGGCGAATTTGATCAGGAGCATGCAGAAGTACGGTGTGGAGAGGTGCATAGTCTCGTCGACTATAGCCAATTCATGCGACTTCCGCAGAGGAAATGCGCTTATAGCTCGGGTCGTCAAGGCGAATCCAGCCTTGCTTGGGTGCGTAGTAGTAAATATAAACTACCCTGAGCAGTCTCAGCAGGATATGCACGCTTACCTGCCTGACGATTCCTTTGCGGGAATACTGCTCACATCGGGCGTTAGGGGTCGGCACGTAACGCTAGCTGAGGCTGAGGAGATTTTGAATGCTCACAGGCGGTTTGTGAAGCCGGTTTTCGTCCATACGCCGAACCAGGCCGCTCTGCTGGCTGCCAATGAGATGGCGAAGGCATTCAACACTCTCAAGTTTGTGCTTCTCTCGATGGGCGGTGACGACTGGCGTATGGCAACCATGCTGGCGGATCGCACTCTCAATCTCGTGTTGGAGATATCGGGCAGTTTCAGTCCTGACAAGATAAAGTTTGCCGTCGATCATATCGGCTCACATAGGATAGTTTACGGCAGTGGCTTACCGTATACTGATCCGTCCTCAATAATCGGATTAGTAGAGGATGCCGAAATATCCGATGTTGACAAGCGCAACATCCTCGAACAGAGCGCCAAGAGGCTTTTGCGGACATAATTAAGGAGGTAAATTGATGGGTGCAGCTCAAGCAATAACAGCAGATCGATTCGAGGAAGAGGTCCTGAAGTCGGATATTCCTGTGCTCGTTGATTTTTGGGCTGAGTGGTGTCCGCCCTGCAAAGCTCTAGGTCCAACAGTGGATGCCATTGCGGATGAGTATGC
Source organism: Armatimonadota bacterium (assembly GCA_029907315.1). Classification (GTDB taxonomy): domain Bacteria; phylum Armatimonadota; class UBA5829; order UBA5829; family UBA5829; genus CALJES01. The sequence goes on from JARYME010000038.1 coordinate 9,044, forward strand.
AGGGAAGATGAAAGTTTACAAGCTTGACGTGCAGACAGACGCCGCCGTAGCTAGCAAGTACGGTGTGTCGAGCATACCTGCTCTGCTTCTATTCAAGAATGGCGAGGTTGTAGAACGCATAATTGGACTGAAGCCGAAACATGAGATAACCACTCGCATAGATCCGTTTCTGCAGTAATCCGCATCACAGGCCGAACTCTTCGCGCTGGGGGTGCGGGAGTCTGCTCTCGCACCCCTTTTTCTGTTGCTCAAACCTGCTTCTCAAGGCTGAAACTTTGTTCGCACACCCCTAAGCCTCCTGGGGCTTGCGTCCGAAATAAGTAGTGTAGTTCTCCTCCCGGGAGGTTGTCTTTCGTATGGCCTCTTCAAAGAAAGGTGGGCACGAGCAGTTGGACGAGCTGCTCGTGGAACTTCGCGACCGTACGTTGGCTGAAAACGAAACCGTGGTTGCACAGGCACAGGGTGATCACGGTCAAGCAGTCGTATTAACCTCGCAGAGAGTGTTAGTACTGAAGGCGGGACTCACGGCGACAGGCAAAATTGACGGGGTGGTCATCGGCGAGTTTCCTTTCTCCGCAATAGCTGCCGTCAAAGTGCGCAAAGGTCCACTCGGTGCCGTCATACAGATATGTCCGGCGGTGCAGGATGCTCTTACGCAGAGCGATGTTCCAAACAACATCGTCGTATTCACAGGTCCGCAGCGCGTCAAGAAGTGTGAGTGGATAGCCACAAGAATAGAATCGGCGATGGGGAAACCCCTGGAACGCACTGAAGCGCCGGTAGACGAGGACGCCGACCGGGTTATTCCTGACTTTGACCACGAACCAGCTTCTACCGCGCCGCGAGAAGAACACGCGGTTGTGGACGACTTGCCGGCTGCGCTGGCAGAGGAAGAACCTGTTCAGAGTTCTGATGAAACGGCGACTGCGGCCCCGTTTAGTGACGAGTTCCAGCAGCTGGCCGAGACGCCTCCGAGGGACGAGATAACGACAAGTCAAGAGAAGCCACAGCCTAGACGGCGACCGGCCAGGTCTCTCGCTGACGAGATATATGCAGAGGTTTTGGAAGCGCGCACGAGTGTTTCGGCCGACACAGGCTCCGAAATTCAGAGTGACGGGCCTGTTCAGGAAGCCCAGGAGGGTCCGAGGACTCCAGAGAATCGTCCGGAACAGGATATTCCGGAAACTCAGCAGATTCAAGAAGTGCAGCAGACGCCGAGTGAAGTTAGTGCCGATACGCTGGCACTTAACGAGGCGGCCGACATCGCAGAGCACGTTTCGGATTCACCCATTGCCCAGCAGTCCAAGCAAAAAACAGTTACAAATCCGCGGCTGCCGAAGCCAGTTGTGAGGCGGGCGAAGCGGGATAAGGCGCTGACATTATTGGCTCTTCTTTTCGTCGGCTTGATTGCGGGGATAGCTGCAATTGCGCCGTCTCGGTACACCTCGTCGGTTCCATCGGAAGTACCGGCGCACGAGTCTGCATCTCAAGACGTCCAGCTGCTGCGCAAGCACCTGCAGAAGATCACGGAATACAAAGAAAATGTGTCGGCTCACGTTGCGAGAGCGGTGGAATACTTGCAGACTGTCGAGTCCGCCGCTAGGTGCGGTGACAGGGCGGCACTTGCATCTTTGGCTGCACAGCCGAGGCTTGACGAGGCGCTCACGAGGCTAGAGGCCCTGGACGCGCCAGTTGGTTTGGCGGCTGCCAAGGAGCAGATTCTATTGGGGCTAGCACTCGCTCGCACGGCAGTGGTCAAGCTCTCCGTAGGCCAACAGCCTTCGGGCGGAACCGACTTGCGCAGCTGTCTTCGTGAGATAGGTGAAGCAAAGGCGAAACTAATTAGGGGCTTGAATACAATCGACGCTGTCCGCGCTGAGATTGAACGCCGAGGTTCAATTGGCACGCAAACCCCTGCCGGCTCACGTCGATCATTGGCTGGTTCCAAAGGTGCGAAGTCCTTGGACCCGGGCTCTCGCTAGAATGATTTGGCACAATCCTCTGCTACATGCCTGTGTCTCCGGACGGCGGTTCGTACTCGTCCGAAGGGTGTTCCACGACCTGTGCATCTTTTGGAGGTTGTACTCCTGCAGCTGGTGCTCTTGTCGGGGTAGAAGGGCTTACGGTTACTGGAGTGCTTATCTTAACTTTGGGGCTTTCTTGAGTTTGAACGGCAGTGGGTCCGGAAGCGCTCTGCTGTGGAGCTGTGTCTGGTCTGGCGAATACTATCCAGTACGAGATGAGGAAAACGATTATAGCTCCTACCGCAACCAGTATCCCAATCTGCTTCTTGGACTTCGTTGCGGCAGCAGCGCGTTTCTCTTCCTCTTTGATGGCGGCACGCCGTTTTTGTACAGCCTCCGCAGCCGCTTGAACGTCCTTCAGCAGATTGCTGGTCAGCTGGTCTGCGCTGTCGTCTAAATTCAGCCTTCTATCATCAGCCATATCCGTATGTCCTTTGGCGACGCTAACAACGCCGATTTCTTTCGGTTCGACGCTTACATGTTACCCTACCTTTAGGGTGTATTCAAGGCCGAACCGCGGAACAGTGCCACATTCATTCGACGATTTTCGATCACAGTTTGCTCCAGCTCGAAGGAATCGCCAGGGCGTGTGCTAACAGTTACTGTTGATATACCATGTTCAGTTGATAAGGGGGACTCGAAAACTGTGAGCCGGACCACTCAGATTGCTGCTCAGCTTTACACAGTTAGGGACTTCTGCAAGACGGCGAAGGACTTTGAGGAAAGCCTTCGCAAACTCAAGAAGATAGGCTACGAGGCCGTACAGATATCGGGCATAGGTCCCATTCCTTATTCGGAGATCAAAAGAATTCTCGACGACGTGGGTATGATATGCTGCGCAACCCACATTCCTTACGAGAGGATGGTGAATGAGACCGAACAGGTTATCCAGGAGCATTATCTGATCCAGTGCAAGTATCCTGCAATAGGCAGTATGCCCAGCCAATATCGGAACACCGACGGCTACGTCCGCTTTGCAAAGGAGGCGACGGAAGTCGCCAAGAAGCTTGCGAGGGGCGGTCTCTACTTCGGCTACCACAACCATAGCTTCGAATTGGAAAAGTACGGCAAGCGCACAGGCCTTCAAATACTCTACGAAGAATCCGACCCGCAGTATTTCAAAGCGGAGATAGACACTTATTGGATTCAACACGGAGGGGGCGATCCCGCTGCTTGGATCGAAAAGCTTTCGGGACGGGTACCGCTTGTGCATTTGAAGGACATGACAATACGCGCTGGCCAGCAGATAATGGCGGAAGTTGGTGAGGGCAACCTCAATTGGCCGCGTATAATCGAAGCTTGCAAGAAGGCCGGGGTGGAGTGGTATATAGTCGAGCAGGATACTTGTGAGCGCGATCCATTTGAGAGCCTTGCGATATCCCTTCGGAACCTGAAGGCGATGGGCATCAACTAAACTGGCGCCTCGGCGTTCATATTGTGGCTATGCTGGTCGAGTCCAGGCGGTGGCAAATCGAGGGCTGTACGCTCCTCGGAGCTCGTAGTTGAATTGGCTGTACCTCTTTCTTAGGAAGCCTTCGCGGTCTGTGGCGGCTGTGTGCTCGGTGGCGTAATGCAAGCGCTGCACACCGTGCAAACGCTAATTAGGAGCTGGTAAAACGGTCGCCCCGCGTACTTTGGAGAATCGTGCAGTGGGACAAAGATTTGCTTGCGGTTTCTCAGATAGAGCTTTGGCAGAAGCAGCGGGTGTTTCGTTGGACGCCCTGCATTTCGACGTGGATGCCATTCTTGCAGCACACGATGCGATCAAACCCGTGGCCGAACGACTAGGGGTTGAACCTCCACCTCCGCACATCGCCGGTTTTACCTACACCCACATTGCTGCGCTGGGGGCTGAGATTGAATTTCCTGTCGGTTCCGAACCCAAACCGCGCCCACTTATTCGTTCGCCTCAGGATATCGACAGTTTGCGTGAGCCGGACGACTACCTAGCCGCGCCGATCATCAGACAGCGCCTGGAGCTTCTAGACGAATTAAAGAAGCGAGCGCCGAATGCCGTGAATTCCATAGGGCACGTGTTCGAAGGTCCGGTGACTACAGCCGCGCTCATACTCGGCGACTCATTTTTCACGTTGCCTTACGATGATCCGAAACGCGCTCATCGGCTGCTGGATTTCGCCGTTACAAGTGCTCTGAACTACGCTCGAGCGATAAGCAGCAGACTTGGTCTTTCACTGGGCAAAGGTCCTCTCAATTTTCCCGATGATTTTGCGGGGATGTTTCCGCCGGATGTTTTCGCGGAGTTCGTGGCGCCGTACTGGGAGCGCTTCTATACCGAGTTGTACGAGACGACAAAGCGCAGTGTTCACAGCGAGCTGCTGCGCCCGGAGCATATGAGGTTCCTAGCTGAGCTCAGAATAGATTTTTTTGATCCGGGTATGGACCAATACCTGACGCCTGAGATTCTAAGTAAGTGCTGCCCCTGCGCGTTCAGCGCGCCTATCCATCCTTGGGACATACGCGATCTGTCGGAAGATGCGCTGGAGAAACTCTACGTTCGCTACGCGCGCTGCAAGCCGGCGGTTATCACATTCTCGATGGACAGTCTTAGTTGGGAGCCTAAGATTGCCCGCTTGTTGAAAGTGGCTAGAGCGATGGAGGACTAGTAAGTATCCGACTCGGCTGTGCGGCTCTTAGGTGCAAAGGCGACGTAGGTGCGGGAGACCAAGTCGTGAAACGTTTCCGCGTGAGGGGTGAACCCGGCCGGTATGAAGCCCAGCCATGCGATTGAAGAAATGGGCACCAGCAACTGTCGCACAATTATCTGGAAAACAGAGGGCTTTGATCCTTCACTATTGCGGAGAATCACTCCGGCGTGGTGCATTCCAAGGGTTTTTCCGAGCGTGCTTAGGCATATCACCGAGTAAGCAAACCACACACCTGCGAGTATGACTTCCGGCATACCGCACGAGAAGAACATAGTCCCCCAAAAGAGCGCGCTCGCGGTATACCGGAAGTCTTCGAACGAAAGCGGCGGCGCAACCTGGTCTAGTATGGGTTGGAAGTAAAGGTAATCTACGCCCAACCACTTCAGGCCCCAGCGGATTACAAACACGATAACGAAGTCAACTAGCAGCGCTTCAGACCGCGCTGCCACCATAACCATGCGCTCCGCTGAGGTCATAGTTGAATTTCTCCCTGACAAACGATGTCGGGCTTATTCCGCACTTCCGCTGAGCATCGCGCCGAGTGCACGCCAGTTTGGCTTATCCTGCACGGACGTTGGCGCTAAACCATTGCCCAAGCCTTGTTCAGAGCCCGCTTGGCGTTGGCTATTATTATCTCAGATTTCTCGCCGAACGCAGCGACCGGTTTCACTTCGAAGCTCAGCGGCTTAATGGTTTTTCCATCCAAATAGCCAATTTTGAGGAGCCCTTTCAGAAATGCTGCAAGCTCCTCAACGCCGTTTTCACCGCCCGGGATCCCGAACCTCGGGTGCTCGTCGCCATACGCCGGATGCGACGGATCTTTCATCACACAATTGCCGATGTGAACGTGCACAAGTACATCTTTGGCAGGTTCAAGCATCTGCTCAACCGTTTCTCCCAGCAGCGGCAAATGGCTGAGGTCAAGCATCAGGCCGAAGTTCGGATAATCACGCCTGATTTTCTCAGCAAAGGCAACGGCGTCCTTTGTCGGGCCAAGAATGGTATTTTTCCCGTATTCGACTCGGTCAAATGTTTCGAGCGCAACGGTCATATCGCCCTTCGACTTGGCATACTCGCAGATTTCGCGTACGGACTGCTCAAGAAGCTCCAATCCCTTTGTTCTGCCCTCAGGTCCGGGGTCTCGGCCGCTCAAGAATGCAATTCCACAGGCTCCCAATTCTACTGCTTCATCTATGCATGACTTGACTTGCGCAACTGCTCTCTTGCGACCTTCCTCGTCCGGGTCGTTCAGGTTGAGCTTCTGAGTTAGCAGCGTCGGCTGGGCGCCGAATGCGCAGCGCATACCGGCTTGCTCAATCATCTTAGCAGCCGCTTTGCGAACCTCAGCATCTTTTATCCAAGTGACCTCCACGAATGTGAAGTAATCGTCCTCACATATCTTGGCAAGGGTTTCCAATATCGGACCTTCGCCTTTGATGACTTCCGGAAATGCCATGAAGTGTATCAAGCCGACATCGGCATACTTGTAAATAGATTCATTCATTGTGGTTTCCTCCTATCCCACGAATCTCCAAAAGTTGTCGCCGAACAGTGCGCCAACGTCGCGCCTAATTTCCTGTTCGGTAGCCTGCCATCCGGCAGCGGCAAGATCAGCATACTTGTCGGTAAGGACCTCCGCGATTATGCGCCGCGAGTGAGCCCATTTATAGATCAATTGATCCAGCACGCGTGCATCTGAGTGCTGCGGTGTCATACTCAGGCCCAAAAGTTCCAGCCGCATCCGGGTGATTTCGTCTATCAGGCTTGGGTTGTTCAAGAACCACCAACAGCCAAACACATGCAGGTTGCGGAACTTGCGGGCAGCGACGCACAGCTCATGCTGATTTTCCCGAGAAAGCATTGTTACCAAAAACTTTACGTCGGGATAGTTCGCGCAGAGATATTCTACAACGTCGATATTTGCTTTTCCTACAGAATCGCCGGCCAATCGCAGCGCCGGGTTTGTCAGCTTCTTGACGCCTATCATCATGGCAAAAGGCTTGCCGGTTTCACGAGCCGTGGGCAAGATGCATTCACTGATAAGCTGTCCTCGCGGAGACGCCTCTGGAAAAGCAAAGCTCGGCGGAAGCGATACTGCCATGTAAACGGCGTTCATTCGATTGAGCCACTCTACAAGGAACCTGCGCACCTCTGAAACGGTCTGCGAGTTGATCTCGGAGGATACGTTGTAACCCCATTCCTTGAGTTTCGGAACAGCAGTATGCCACGAGTTCAGTAAAGCATCCAAACGCAGGGCTGCTCGGAACCTTTCGTCTCTCTGCCGCGAGTCCAGCCAGTAGCCGATTTCGGTGTCGTCGAAGGGGTCGTTGGTCATGACCACGCACTTAACTCGTGCCAGCTCGAAGACTTTGTCTATGTATTTGTCAACTTTTTGCTCGGCGAAGAATTTGCGGTACGCTTCCAAATCCCGCTTCGAGACGTCCAGACCGAGCTTTTCCAGGGTTGTCAGAACACCTCGACATGCTTCACTCACGGGGGATCTTTCAATGAAAAGCGTTTTCCAGACCAGCTCTGCCTGGGCGCGTTTGGGTAGAGCCCAAAAGTGCTCATAACCCATATCAAGATAGCGCATCGTCTCAGCAATCAGGTAGTGGTAAGTGAGCAGCTCATCGATACCCCATAGTAGCAGGGCTTCAAACGTGTGTGGATAGATGTGAGTATGGATGTCCGTTATCAGAGTTTCGTCTACGGCCTGTGAAACCTGATTCCGTATTGCACACTTGATATCGGCTCGTAGCTCGGTCATACTACCTCCTTTTCAGGTCCAAATCTTCAGCCAGTCCAACAATGTAATCGCTGACCCTCTTGGTATACTCTGCTTGCACCTCCGGGCTCAACGAGTAAAACTTCTCCCTGAAAAGGAACTTGCCGTGATCATCTTTTGCGCCGACCATTCCGAAAGAAAAGTCGGTAAAGAATCGGTCCGTCGGCAAAGGCCGGAATGCGTCTCCTTCTTTTTTGCGCCTCTCCTCGAGCAGTGACAAGTACTCTGCAGCCACCGGGTTGCCTGATTCTGCCTCAACCTTCGCGCTCGATAGAGTGTAGTTCCACCATTCCCGGAAAAACTTCGGGTCCATATCCGCTAGCACTTCCGCGAGAATGAGCTGCAGTTTGCCTGACACCTTCAACTTAAGTTTGCCGTCGCAGGCTCGTGATATCGTGCGGTAGGTTTCGGAGCTCTTGTCCGATCCCGAATGGAAGTCCAGGAGAGCTCCGTAATCGGCCGCGATTCGTGACAGTTCCCGCACACGTTTCTCCAAACCCTCAAGACCGTCCGGTTTGCGGTAGTCCACGCGTTTCTCAAAACCTACGTTCGGAGCTACAAAGGTGGTCGAAACACCTTTCCGGCTCAAACGGTCAAGCACATATTTCAGTTCGGCCGGTTCGGTCAGCGCCGGTCCCTCGTCCAGGGAAAACTCGAAATCGAAAGCCTCTCCGTTTTTGATTGATCGTATGTAATCGTATAACTCGACTGCTGCCTCGACTGCTGCGTCGTACCTGCGAGACAAGTCGTCGGTAGCAAAGTTAAAGAGAGCCGAGACATCAACCGTAAAGAACGTGAAGTGTTTACCGCACTCCACAAGATACTTAGCGTGGGCTATACCCTGTTCGTCGAGACTCTTTATGGGGATGTGATCTAGGTCTGCGCCGTACGGTTCCGTGCAGTTGTTCTCAATGTGGCAGACGACACCAGCCAGCCAAAAACCTTCAATACTAGATCCTGTGTGGCCTATGTTAACGGCTCCGTGTCCGGGAAGGTAAGCCATTTCGGCAATGGGCGGAGCCAACACCACGCTTTTTGGTGCAAGCTCTCTGAATGCAGAATTCTGGATGGTTTCGGCCGATCCGCCTATGAGTTTCAGTCCTTCAATTATTCCGGGCCAAACGGTAACCGTCTGCCTTGCGCCTATACCAAGCCTTGGCACGTTTCCGAGTGCTCGAGGTGAGAATTGGGGTGTGATATCCGTTACGTACCACTTGGCGGTTTGCGTATCCAGTACCATCACTGCAGCCTTACCGCCGACAAAAGTTGCCAACGGCGCCACTGGTGTAGTGACGCCCTTCGGTGAGACCACCGCGACTACCTTTTGTCCGTCTTCGAGGTTAAGTATGAAGTAGGCGGTTCCGTCTTTGAGAGCAGCCGAATTGACCGACGCGGGAGAACCGTCGAGCGCGGCTTTCAGACACTTTGCGCACTGCGCTGTGCCCACAGCCATCCCGCACTCTGCCAGAAACGGTTCGAGTTTGGCGCAGAGCGCTGCGGCTGCGGGGGGATCCCACGTATAAGTATCAAGCACAGCAGGGTTTCTGGCAGGGTCGATATCGATACCGTTTATTCTCAATGCTTCCTCCCAGCGAGCAAGGTTAAATCAAATGAATTGATCCAAAGTAATCCCGAACTACCACCATATTATCCCAGACTGCCACCGTCATTCTGAACGCGCCACTGTCATCCTGAACGCACTACTGTCATCCTGAACTTGATTCAGGATCCCCACCATCGCAGAACACAACCTTCCTGGATGCCGGATCAAGTCCGGCATGACGTAAAGGGACGTCATCCTGAGCACCAAGAATGTCATCCTGAACACGCCACTGTCGTCCTGAACACACTACTGTCATTCTGAACGCGCCACCGTCATCCTGAACTTGATTCAGGATCCACTCGTTCTCGCCGGCTTACTTCGTGCATCAAGCGCCTGCACTTTCGCGCTTCAACTGCTCAATCAGTTCTGCGATCGGCACAGACCCCTTATCTCCTTCCGACCGGCTTCTGACCGAAACCGTTCCAGCCTGCTGCTCTCTGTCGCCAACTATCAACATATAAGGTATCTTTTGAAGCTGTGCCTCGCGTATCTTGAAGCCGGTCTTTTCGTTTCGATCGTCTACCGTCACACGAAAACCGGCTGCGCGAAGTGCGTCAGCGGTCTTGTGGGCGTATTCGACGTGCCGGTCAGCAATAGGTAAGACGACGGCTTGCACCGGCGATAGCCACAGCGGCAGTGCTCCCGCATAGTGCTCCAGCAGGACAGCCACAAACCGCTCCATCGATCCCAAAAGCGCGCGATGTATCATTATGGGCCTATGATGGGCGTTATCCTGCCCTACGTAGGTGATATCGAACCTCTCGGGTTCGTTAAAGTCTACCTGTATCGTACTGCACTGCCATTCTCTGCCCAGTGCGTCCCTTATCTTTACGTCAATCTTAGGACCGTAAAACGCACCGCCGCCCTCATCGACGTCGTAATCTAGCCCTTCTTCGTCCAACGACTCTCTGAGCGCTCGCGTGGCTTCCTCCCACACCTCATCCGAGCCGACATAATGCTCCGGCTTTGTGGAGAGATACACGTGATAGTCCTCAAAGCCAAATCGACGAAGCATCTTCATTACGAACCCTATCACGCGCCTTGTCTCCGAATTGAGCTGATCCCGGGTGCATATTATGTGAGCGTCGTCCTGAGTAAAGCCGCGAACACGTAACAGACCGTGAAGTACTCCCGAACGCTCGTAGCGATACACGGTCCCCAGCTCAGCCCATCGGATTGGAAGCTCTTTGTAGCTGCGGACACGGGTCTTGTATATTAGCATATGAAATGGGCAATTCATCGGCTTGATGCGATAGGGCACACCGTCTACTAGCATCGGCTCATACATGTTCTCGGCAAAGAACTCCTCATGTCCGCTTATCCGCCACAGATCTCCGCGCGCGATGTGTGGAGTCATCACCAGCTCGTAGCCGTTTGCCAAATGCTCATCGCGCCAAAAATCCTCGATCAGCTTTCGCAGCAGCGCGCCTTTCGGATGCCAGTGCACAAGCCCAGGTCCCGCTTCATCGTGTATTGAGAATAGGTCGAGATCTTTGCCAAGCCGACGGTGATCGCGCCTTTCGGCTTCTTCCAACTTGTGAAGGTATTCATCAAGTTCTTCTTGCGTAGGAAACGCGGTGCCGTATATACGCTGAAGCATGGGGTTTCTCTCATTGCCGCGCCAGTACGCACCAGCCACCGAGAGAAGTTTGAAAGCCTTGATCTCACCAGTATGTTGTAGGTGAGGTCCTCGGCATAGGTCGACGAATCCTCCTTCTTCGTACACGGTTATCGGTTCGCCTTCGGGGATCTCGTTTATCAGCTCGAGCTTATAGGGTTCGTCTTTGAAGAGCTCCAGCGCTTCTTGGCGTGTTATTTCTTTCCGCACAAATGGGCTGCGGGAATCGATTATTCGGCGCATTTCTTCACTGATCCGCTCGAGGTCTTCCGGCGAGAACGGTTTGGGTACGTCGAAATCGTAATAGAAGCCGTCCTCAATTGCCGGACCGATCGCTATCTTAGCCTCAGGGAAGAGATTGCGCACAGCATGTGCCATCACGTGCGCCGTAGAATGCCGCAGAATGTCCAGGTCACCGTTCTCCATACTCACCTACCGTAGCCGTTAGGATGCGTCGAGTGCCATTTCCACGCGGTCTGAATGATTATCTCGATTTCGGGAAATCTTGGTTCAAACCTCAGTTCCAACTTGATCCTGTCTGAGCTTGCTACCAACACAGCAGGGTCGCCGGGTCTTCTAGGTGCAGGCACGGCTTTGACAGGTCGACCTGTAACGCGTTCGGCAACCTGTATGACTTCGAGCACTGAATAGCCGTTGCCATTCCCGAGATTGTAAGCAGTTGTTGGCAAGCCTTGTCTAAGCGCGTCAAGCGCGAGAATGTGCGCTCGCGCGAGGTCGCTAACATGAATGTAGTCGCGTATACATGTGCCGTCCTTTGTGGGCCAATCCGTTCCGTAGACCTTTACGTGCTCACGCTGCCCCAGGGCTACCTGCAGGACAAGCGGTATGAGATGGTGTTCTGGGTTGTGGTCTTCCCCTATCTCGCCTGATGGATCCGCGCCAGCCGCGTTGAAATACCTCAGCGACACCGAGCGCAACCCGTACGCGTGGTCGTAATCCTTCAAGACCTCTTCGAGCATCAATTTCGAGCGGCCGTACGGGTTCGTCGGGTTCTTCGGATGATCTTCAGGAATAGGAACAGTTATCGGCTCTCCGAAGGTGGCGGCGCTGGAAGAGAAAATCAACAGCTTGCAGCCGAATTCCATCATCACATCGAGGAGCACCAAGCTCGATGCGACGTTGGTCACGTAATATTTCTGCGGTTCGGCTACCGATTCCGCTACGTCGGCCAGTGCCGCAAAATGCATGACAGCCTCAATCTTGTTGCTGGAGAATATATTTCTCAGCAATTCGCGGTCGCCGATATCCCCAACGATAACTTTGCTGCCGCACGCTGCTTCCAGGTGGCCGAACGATAGGTTGTCGAGGTTCAGAACTTCTTCTCCCCGCTCGACAAGCGCTTTTACCGTGTGGCACCCGACGTAGCCGAGACCTCCGGTTACCAAAATAGCCATAAGCTCACCGATTCTCAATAATGCGGACCGGCAGAGCAGCCGCTCCGCCGGCGCTTCGAGATTCCAATACAGCGGGCCGAAGCCCGCGCTATTATAGCACTGGCTTGTTCGCACTAGCAACAGAGCGGGCGCCCTGCGGTAGCTAGTCCTATCTTAGAATCCGCTCTTAGAATCCGCTGGTCGATTCAGCACCAAAGCCAATGCTTGCCTAATGCTGATTGGTGCTGGTAGTCTATAGTTGCAGTTGCGTCTGGATATTCTGACAAACGTACGGGTGGAAAATGAGAAGACTTGTGTGCGTCGTCCTATCGATGGGTCTGTTGTGGGTTTTTGCCGGTAATCGTTTGGCAGCTGAGCCAGTTTGGGAATGGTTGCCGTCGGACGAGGTTGGAATAGAGCTTTACATAGGCGAAGGCTCGGAAATTGTCATACTGCCTTCGGATGCGAACGGTCTCTTCGGAAAGGCTGTCATCTATACGGGCTCAGCGTGCGATTTGCGGCCGGATGACGTGCTGGTTTTTACAGCAACTGAGATATTTACCGGCAGGGTGTTCGAATCGAAGCTGCTTTTGGGACGAACGATCGAAGGCGGCAAAACGACAGAGGTGCCAGTTGATTTTTCGTTCAAAGATCTTGGGCTAGTCCCTGGTTACTACTGGATTACCTGCGACCTAAGGAGGAATGGCCGATCACTTGCCGGTGGGCGTGTGGGTTTCGAAGATTTCTATATTCAGAAGCCCCAGGAGTCTATGCTGTATAGTGTGCTTTCGTTTAGGCTGGGAATGGGTCTCTACATTATAGACCCTACAGGCGGCTATGGAGCGGGCGGCAGCGCGTCGCTCCTGCATACCTATGATCCGCGAAATGCGGACTACTATACCCACTTCATCCGATCTTATAAGGGGGGCACATACAAGCACAGCGAGGGGTTGGAAGCGGGGGTTACAGGCACCGTATTTGCGGCTTACGCCTTTCGTGTTGCCGGAGATCTCGAGCGAGCTCGCTTTGCCGAAAGGCTTATAAAAAGCAATTGTGATTATATGCTCAAGTATATGCAGCTTCCCGACGGAGGCACTCTCACGATATCGAACGCCTATCTTGAGAGCCATCCCGGGGAGTACGAGGATCGCGGCACCAGAACGGCTTACAGAGATACGAACCAGGTTGGAGAGTGGATCAGACCTATTGCTCGCGCGATACTTTACCTGCAGAACGTTCCGGGTGAAGAGGCATATGTCGCTCAATTGTATAGGGCTGCACGCAGAGCTGCTGATTTCCTAGTTAGGGTCGGTACCGATCAAATAGGGGGTCGCAAGCACGTAATCCGGCACTACTATTTGTACGGAATGCTGCCAGACGTCAAGAGAAAGCTTTACTACCAAGAGGGCCGACAGTGCGATGTCTACGTTCCCCGAGCTATGGCCGGACTGGCATACTTCGCCTACGCAATGCAGCTTAGGGAGGGCAGGGTGCCCGAAGCTTATTTGGCAGCTTTACGCGACACCACCGAGTGGGCTCTCGAAAAAATGCAGCCCGACACAGGTTGGTTCGACTGGCAGTGCGGATATGAGGTCGAAGGTGGTTGCCACGCAATACTGGGCAATCTTTATTTAGCTGAGGCTGCTCAAGGTTATTACCTGTTGTGCAAAGCTCGAGGCGACGAGGAGGGGGCAAAACTCGCCGCAGAATGTGCACGTAGGGCACTGCACTTTATCACAGATCACGAGCGCGGGGGCGGTGCTCCTCACCTGGAGTTCTGGCTTGGTCCGTATCTATACTGGCAGTTTACAGAGTACCTTGGCTCCATTGGCGAAGACGCTGTGTTTCGGAATTATATCGTTGAGCAGCATAGGCGCTGGTCAGAACAGCGCGGCTGGCGCGACTTCACCAAGCGCGAAGGGAAGGGTCTGGTTTTTCGAGCGGATGACCTCTCGCATCTAACTATGAGTATTACGGCGTATCCGGCTCTGCGCCTCATGGAGGAGCTAGGCAAGCCGTTTAGATGGTTTGAACGGCGCTAGTTCGTGTTCGCATCCAGCAGTCCCGCTATGCGCTCTTCGTAAGGCTGTATTGCCGGCAAATTGTTTGTGGGTTTGTCCAGATAGAAATACGCCGTGGCGCACCAGTCGTCTTCGCGTTCGCAGAAGCCACAGTGGTAGTCCATGCGTTCGATGTCCTCGGGGGTGATCCTACCGGTGCCATCTCCCCAGGCTACCAGTTCCTTTATGCCCTTTTGGCGCATGTGTGCTACCATTTCTTCCTTCCCGAAGCATCCCATTTGTTGGATCGTGACGCGAATATCCGAGTGAAAATACACAGGGTCGGGACCGTGCAACCGGTAGAACGAATATCGCATGTTTTCACTGTCGGCTAGAACACACCCGTGCCACGGCGTGCAAAATGCTCCTAAGCCCCAGCCGGTGCCGACATAGTCTTCAGTTCCGGTGCCAGCCAGAGTGGGGTAATCGGTGTCGCCGTCCAGGTAGATTTTGACCTCTCCTTCACCCCACCAAGATCTTCCCCACCGTTCCTGATCAGCGATCACTCCGAGTGAGCAACCCAGAAACCTACCTCTGCCTTCGACTCGCGGCAATATCTCGAAGTCCTGTCTCAGTTTCGTGGGATTCTCGCGTCGGAAGTGGGCATGAAAGTAGCCGGTGTCGTTGCTGTGCTCGTCGCCGAGCGTGAAATTGACATCGTAGAAAAACATTCCCAAGTCTACGGGCGACTCGTTAGTCACCGTTATCTTGAAGCTTTTTCGGAACGGCATCGGGATTCGGCAGTTGAACGAACGGCCTTCGGGGTTGTCGAACCACGCGTTTTGGAAAGCTACAATTTTGCCGTGTGCTTGGCAGAAGAAATCGCCGAGGGGCGCTTCCACTGCCGGTTTCGACTCACCGTCCCAGTAGGCTCGAAGAACCAAACCTCTCAGCATATGGGGTCCTCGGTCTCGGATTGTAATCCATATTCGTCTTACGGTGCCGCAGCCTTCGGCATGGGCCAAGACAAAACTTTCTCCCGCTGCCACTGGCCTGCACGCTGACCCCTTTCGACCGAAATTTGCCTTCGCTGCCTGTCCCGGCAACGCATCGTAGTTTTCGGGGCTGGCCCAACGAGTATAGACACCGCGCGGCAGCTTGTAGAGTTCACTAAAGTCCTGTGTCATTGCGTCTTCTCCTCACATCCGAAATCCAGAGCGTAGTGTTGGAAACCTACTGATAGTGCGGTTCGAAGCGATGCGACGTTGTCTCTGTCGCATCCCCATCCGACGAGTTTTCCGTGCGCGAAGCAGTATTTCACCGCAGTCGAAACGGTACTTTTCGCATAACCTCTACCGCGGTAATCGGGGTGCGTTTCTATACTCAAGTCCCATACCGTATCCGAAAGAGTTTTCACGCAGCACCAGGTTACCGGCTTGCCATCGACAATCTGACCAAATACCGGTCCGCCCCAGAACTGGCTCATGTGCCAAGCAGACGGGTCCTCGGCAGTTATATCGCGAACCTCGCCGAAACTGCAGTCCACAAAAGTTGCAGGTTCGCAGAATAACCTATAACCGCGGAACCAAAACGCTGCATTGACGTAGGGCGCAAGGCAATACTCGACTTCATTGCACAGCTCCTCGTTTAGAGTGCAGGGTGGTGCATCTTTCAGGAAGTTGCACAGTATATCAGCCAGGTCAGGCTTTAGGGCGAACACAGTTGCCTGCGATTTGGACATCGCATAAACTGCCAGCGACAAGCCATGCGCGAAGCGTATTCTCTTCATATCCTGGTGTGGCACGACGATGTTCTTGGCGCCACTAAATTCTGCGGGTGTGCAGCAGAGCATTTCCGCGTAATAGTTGTCCAGTAATTCAACCGGTTGCATAGGTGTCATTTTCGACTGTTATTCTCTTCCCCACATTCGGCAAACTAGGTCTGCCATGGTTAACAAGTCGTACAAGTTGTGCTTAATAACTTGAACAATCCTGTCCGTGTTGCCTGTTTCTACATACTCGAAGTAAGCGCTGGGTATCTCGTAGGACGGTATGTCATCCTCGCGTAGTCGGCCGCATATGGCCTGTTCCAATGTTTGCAGTCGGCAGTTTGGCACCTCGCCCCTATATCGACATCTAGCTTCCACAAGCAGGTCCACGTGTGCTTCTGGTTCCTGAAAATCCACGCCGGCAGCAGCCGCGCGGCGGCGAATGTAGGGCACATCAAACGATCTGCCGTTAAACGTCAGCAGAACTCGAATGTCGCGCAGGCGCCGTGAAGCCGCCGCTATCACATGAGGCTCCTCGCCGTAGTGGCGGGCGAAGTATTGACGAAACACAAATCCGGTATGTGTTGATTCCATTAGGCCGATGAGAAACAGGGGCGTATCGGCAAGTCCGGTCGTTTCGATATCGAGAAAAACTACCCTGTTGGGGTCCACAACTTCGGCGCTTTGTCTATCCAATGTCGATACTGCTCGCTGCCAGCCTTCGCTTCCGACTGTCGACAGGAACCGTCTGTGCAGACAGCCTGACTGTGCCTCAAGCTCGCATGCTGGAATCTCGATTTCACAGCACGGCAGAGCCGAATGTTCAGCTGTCAGCCGCTGCAAAAGTTGTTCAACCAGACAGTCGTGTCTTCTTTTCGGCAGCCCGCTTGTGTCTCGAATGTTATTACCAGACTCATTCGGGTTCTGAGGGATACTATTCAGCAGCGGTCCGCGGTTGAGCTTCTCAATGCGCCTTGTGAGTTCTTCGCGCGATGACATATGGGCGTGATCACCCTTCCTCAAACGGCTTACCCGCTCTGAGGCATTCCTCTGCTCTTGCCAACTGACGTCCCACATAAAGGGCGTGGTTGATGTCAGATATGGCGCAATCTCTGGCAATTTCGTGCTGAATTCGTTCCGCCTTCCTGCCCCTGTACTCCGCAAGCTGAACCCCATCCTGGCTGAGATGGCAAGCTACGATTTCTCGGGTTTCCTGATCTATGGAAATCACGAAGTAGCCGTTGGGATCCATATCTATCGAGAATGGTTTAGATTCCGCAACACGCCGCGCAAAATCATATCTTGCTGGGTCGATGCTTATCGAATGGCTTATTACGGTAATCGGTCCGGGCTCTACACCGGCCTCGGCGGAAACTATCTCCAGAACCCTCGTTAATCCGTAAACGTTTCGCAGCCAAGCATCCAGAGCGTTGTGAGTGCGGTAGACGGCAGTTAATGTAAGCTTGTGTTCGAACAGGCGGAAGAATATGGAGACCAGGCACGGTGAGCTGTCGGCTTCAATATCCACTGAGTTGTCCCAGAGGGAAAAGTAGCAGTGTCGATCCTCTCGATTTCTCCTCAACCGTTCGGCGAAGAGACTAAGTGCATCGATACTGAAATAGCATCTCAGTCGATTGCCGTACGTGTAGACCTGGTCAGGAGGCAGAGAGGGCTCCACCATCTCAGCTTGGTATTGCTTAAGTTCCTCAAGGGAGAAGCCGTATTGGCTAAGTTCGTCGGCTTCGTCCAGGACCGGCCTTGTGATTACAACCTTCACGTTTTGCAATTCTTGGCGGTCGCCTTTGCTGAGATGTACCAGATGTCCAAATCTGACCAATCGAAATACAAGCTCTCTCCATGCTTGCAGAGGCTTTTCTTTGACGATTACGTGCGAGCGCGGCTCGCTGGGAAACCGTTTCACTTGTACCTCGGGAAGCGGAACATCAACGCGTTCTTGTGTCACAGGTGGCGAAGGGGAGTACGACTGCACAAACTTGTATAACTTTGCGCAAGATGCTTTATCATCAGGCTCGCCAAAAACGTGAATACGCGGTTTCTCCACAAACATTTCTGGCGTAACGAGGGAATCAATGACGTGATTCGTGCCCTTTATTCGAGTTACTTCTTCTCCAAGGTAATCGACTTTCTCCAATCCCTCCTCGAAGAAAGCAATCAAATCGTGAAGTGAGCCGGATCTATCTCTTCCAAATACAGCCAGGTCTCGGATTTGCGGGTTATACAGCAGATTGCGAAGCAGGTGCGGCAGTCCGTTGCCGTAGAGGTTTCCGACGACGGCGATCTTTGATGTCTGCGGCTGCACATCGATTCCGAGTTCCTGAAGTTTTTGCAGGATATAGTCTCGCGTGCTCCACAACGTGAT
>JARYME010000039.1 GCA_029907315.1 Armatimonadota bacterium
CGCCAAATGCGAACAGATATCCGTATCCGAACTCTTCGCTTGCTCCTATAGTTGCCGAGAGATCGCACGGCGGAACGCTTGGGTCTGCCAGCGCGTCGAATTCGATTCTCACGTCGGGCTTGAACGAAAGCGTGGTCACGATTGTTGCTCCGGCTCCTTTTAGAAAAAGCTTGCCGTCCTTTAACCGTGCCTCTCCCTTTACCAAGTGCCAGTCGCGCCCAATTTCAGACCGATCGAACGTATCAGTCCAAACAAGCTGCCACTCAGCCGTCTGAGCGTCCGATGTATTCAGGGCACCTAAGATTGCACTCACGATGAGGAATACGCGAATGCACATTGTGCGTCCACCCCTTTTGGCAAATCTACAAAGCGGAAAGTTGGCTGCTACGGCGATAGACTGCCTTTCGGAACAAGAGGATTACGAATCAGCCAGCCCACGAGCATCGCATATACCAGGACCAACAAAACGTAGCCTAAGACCAGCTTTCTCTGGAATATCACGTTGAGAGCGCTGAGCGCAGTAACTCGCGTTGCTGGCCCAGCTATCAGCACTGCTAACACTGCTCCCGCCGCCATACCCATTTTCTGCGCTACGGCTAGAAACGGAATCATTGCGCCGCCGCATACGTACAGCGGGACCGAGGAGACAGCAGCTACCGGCACCGCCCACCACTTTTTTTCTCCAAGAACTGATATCAACAAATTCGGCGGGACGAACTCCGACACCAGGGCAGCTATAATCGAACCCAGAACGAAATAGAAACCTACAAACTCGGCCAGGTCCAGTACGCTTCTACCAAATCGAGTAAACCAAGTGCCGCGGCCGTTTGTGCACCAGGTTTTCGTCCCTGCTGTGGAGCCGACGTTTGACGCCGAAACGTCAGGGCTTAGGATGTTCGCGCCGCGGCGCGCCATCGCGCGCACCAACAGACCTGCAAAGATCGCCAAGATGATTGCGCAAACGACCTGAGTCAGCGCAAAACCTGTTCCCAGCCCGCCCACCGTCAGCACAAACATCTGCGGGTTCAACGTGCTGGAGGCAACCAAGAACGTCGCAGCAGCTCCAATGTCTGCGCCGCGTCGAAGCATCTCAGCTATGATCGGCACCGTGCCGAACGTGCACGCGGGAGATACTGCGCCCATGATGGCTGCAATTGGCAGATTCCACCATCTGCATTCACTTAGAAACCGGGGCACTCTGTGTCCCTTGGCGGAAGCGGATAATAATGCCGCGATGAGTATGCCACCCAACACGTACGGCGCCAGGTGCACTACCAAATCCCACGCGCCGATCAGCGCTGCAAAGATGTGCGATCTCAGGTCAGCAGGCAAACGTTATCACCTTCACCTGTCGCTCCTTACCGTCGGCATCGTAACATCTTGTCAGACGACTGTCAATTCAGTTCGGCGCGGCGGGTGCAGACAACCTTTTCAGTGTGTTCAGGGAGGATGGAATCACTGCTGATCTGTCGCGAATTTGACACAGACTTTGCACCTGTGATAGCATACGTACACTTCGTCTTGCCCCGAGTAAGTGCTGCAGATTCCTAATCCTAGTTGCGTGAGTCTGCGACGGCATTGTACGAGAAGGGAGGTGCTTGTATTGCGTAGACGACTACTGCGTCTTGCCAGAACGTCGATTGCGGGACTTGTGATGCTTGCAATGGTCACGGCAGGAGCAGCGAATATACCGGATATTTCGCGTCCGTATACGCTGGTGACAATTGTTGCTGACGGTGATCGCCGCGAGGTGAGGACAACGTGCGAGACCGTCGGGTGTGTTCTTAGTGCCGCCGGGGTGTTTCTCGGTTCGAAGGATCTAGTGATGCCTGCGCTTTCCAGCAGGGTTCGAAACGGCTTGGTGATCCGTGTCACTCGAGTGCGGGAAGAGGTTGTTGAGGTCAAGGAACCTGTCCCTTACGAGACAGTGAAACGATTCTCGCTCAACATCGGTCCGGGCCAGGTGAGGGAAATACAGCCCGGTGAGGCTGGGGAGCGCCTCGTTCGATATAGGGTTAGGTACGAGGATGGTAGAGTAGCCTCGAAGACTGTGATCGATACACGGATAACGAAGAAGCCGATTAGCAGGATAGTGTGCATAGGTTCCCGCGGTAGGTATACCAGTCGTGGATCATTCCGAACTGTTCGCGTGCTGCGCATGCGCGCTACCGCTTACGATCCGGGGCCGCGCAGCTGTGGCAGATACTCAAGCGGGCGCACGGCAATTGGTCTCAAAGCCGGCTACGGAGTTGCTGCCGTGGATCCCCGAGTTATTCCATTAGGAACGCCCCTATACGTGGAGGGATACGGTTACGCAATTGCCGGAGACCGGGGCAGAGCGATTAAGGGCAACCGTATTGACCTGGGGTTTCCCACCTATGCAGAGGCTAGGCGCTTTGGTCGCAAGATAGTGACGGTTCACGTGCTGCGTAGGCACTAGTGCTTCTGTTGCGCTTCTCATTCGAAGCTTCTGCAAGTATCAGTCGGCCAAATACGTGAATGACTTTTTGAAAAACCTTGCTTCCCCAAGAGTTGTTCGGGAGTTGTTGGCTGAGTACGGTTTGCGTCCAAAGAAACGACTCAGCCAACATTTTCTTGTGGATGCCAATATACTGCGTCGGATAGCGAATGCTGCAGAGGTTGGCCCTGGCGACCACGTGCTCGAAATAGGAACAGGTCTTGGGACACTGACCCGCGAGTTGGCAAAAAAGGGGGCCGCTGTGGTCAGTGTGGAAGTTGATCGATCCTTTCAGCCGCTTATCGAGAAGGTCGTTACCGGATTGGATTCGGTCGAGGTCGTTTTCGCCGATTTTCTAAAGCTCGATTTGGAAGATTTTCTTGGAGACAGATGGAGCGGGAAGTGGGTACTTGTCGGCAACCTGCCATATTCAATAACAAGCCCCTTAATCACGAAGACGGTATCCGCAAAGCACCTGTTTTCCAAGATTGTGGTTACGGTTCAGAAGGAAGTTGCTCAACGGCTGAGCGCCGAGCCTGGATCCGATCAGTATGGGGCCCTGACAGTTTTTGTCCAATACTACTGCGAGGTTGAACAGCTGGCGGTGATTCCTCCAAGTGCGTTTTTTCCCGTGCCTGAGGTTGAATCTGCTTTGGTGCGACTCAAACCTCGAGAGCGTCCGGCCGTGGACGTGTCAGACGAACAGCTTTTCTTCGCGGTTGTAAGGTCTGCTTTCGGCAAACGTCGCAAGACGCTGCTCAACGCCTTGTCAAGTTCGCCGGTGTTGCGATGGAACAGAGATCAGACGTATCGAATACTCTCCCGTACGGGGATAGATCCCTCCAGACGGGGCGAAACGCTCTCGTTGGGTGAATTCGCACGGCTCGCGGACGCCGCTGCGGTGCTTGAGAAAAGTGCAAACGAGTCGTAGAATAGCTGTCAGCTTTATTCTTGCAAACGTAGGGGGTCCAGGTATGCCTGACAAAGAAGGGAACATAACGTTCGGTGTCGTCGGATTGGGCATGGGTGCCAATCGAGCGCAGGTGGTTGCTTCTACACCCGGGGCGAAACTTGTCGCGGTCTGTGATCTTCGCGAAGACCGAGCTAAAACCGTTGCTGAACGCCATGGATGCGACTACTACTTGGATTACGAGAAGATGCTCGAGCGTGACGACATAGACGTCGTTTACGTTATGACTTTCAGCGGTTTGCACGCAAAACACGGCATAATGGCCGCGCAGGCCGGAAAACACGTTATTAGCACCAAGCCCTTGGATGTTACATTGGAGGCAGTAGACGCGCTTATAGCTGAATGCAAGAAACAAGGCGTGAAGCTTGTAACCGACTTCGACCAGCGTTACTCGCCGAATGCGCAGACAATAAAGAACGCTGTAGACTCGGGGGCACTGGGCAGGATCATATTGGCAGAGGCTCGACTCAAGTGGTTCCGGTCGCAGGCTTATTATGATGAAAACGGCGGTTGGCGCGGCACGTGGGCGTTGGACGGGGGTGGAAGTCTTTCCAATCAAACCGTGCATTTCATCGATCAGCTCTGTTGGATTGTAGGTGATGTGAAGAGCGTGTACGCTGAGCTCAGCGTGATGAATCACAATATTGAAGGTGAAGATTTAGGGCTTGCAATTATCAATTTCACCAACGGTGCCAAGGGCGCCATTTGCGGTACCACGACGTTCCCCCGCAGCTTGTATGCAGGTGTGGAAATACACGGGGACCGAGGGGCAGTGCTCACCACTCGGGGCAAGGACATCGAGTGGGTGTGGGCAGAAGGCTGCGAAACTGATCCAGAGACGCTTCGAGTTGAGCCGAAAGTGAAAAACGCCGTCGAGGACATGATCTACGCTATAAAGAACAACTGTGAACCACAGAGTAGTGGCGAAGAAGGCCGCAAGAGCGTGGCGGTGCTCGAAGCGATACGCAAGTCGAACGAGTTGGGACGCCCTGTGCAGCTTTGACATGACGGAACGACGCTTGCAGCTTCTATCACCGGCAAAGGTCAATCTGACACTTGAGGTCGGTGGCCTGAGGCCGGACGGCTACCACGAGATAGACAGCGTCGTGCAGGTAATCGATTTGGCTGACACACTTGAAGTAGAGGCTGCGCCGCCGGGAGTAATGGAGTTGGTAGTCAAGGGCGCCGATGTTCCTTGCGGGAGTGAAAACCTAGTCATTAGGGCGGCCGCCGCGTTTTTTGAGGTTACCGGGGTCGAGGGCGGTGCGCGATTTCATTTGACAAAGCGAATTCCTATCAGAGCTGGTCTAGGGGGCGGCAGCAGTAATGCGGCTGCCACGATATTGGCCTTGAACTCGCTTTACGAAACAGCTCTTCCAAAGAGTTCTCTTAGCAGTTTGGCAGCTAGGGTGAGTTCTGATGCGCCGCTTTTTATCTACGGTGGAACGCTGCGCACAACGGGCAGAGGAGAAATAGTGTCGGAACTGCCGGACGCGCCAGAACTGCACCTAGTCATAATAAAGCCGCAATGCGGCGTTTCGACACACTGGGCTTACCAGCAGCTCCACGAAACGCCGCGCTGCGAACTCGGGTATTGGAGCTGTCGAGCAGAGGTTGCTGTGAGAGCAGGCGATGTGCAACAACTTACAGAGTGTCTGCATAACGATTTCGACGCGGTGATAACCGCGCAGTTTCCTGAAATTTATGAAGCTGAAAGGGCATTGCTGAATGCAGGAGCGCTGCGCAGCATCTTGTGCGGCTCCGGCTCGGCTGTTTTCGGATTATTCAAGTCGGGGGAAGAAGCGGCGCGAGCGGCGGATACGCTGACCGGGGGTTCTTCACACGTGTTTCTCAGCCGGACGTTGACGCGTGCTGAGTCGATCGAACTGATGACACCGAAATGAGCAAGTCGAATATAGGTGTAGTTATTCTGGCTGGTGCCCAGGCGGGCCAATTGTTTCCTCAGAACTCCAGTATTAGCCGCGGTATGGTTCCCGTGGCGGGAAAGCCTATGGTGCAGTGGGTTGTTGACGCATTTCGCGGCGTGCCGAGCGTAGACCGCATAGTCGTTGTGGGAGATGTAGATGTCGTCGGTGCCGATGCCGTTGTTCCACCGTGCGGTGGGTTCGTGGACAACTTAAGAAAGGGCTTGGAATGCATGGAGCCCGACCAAAAAGTAATACTCGCCAGTTGCGATATACCTATGCTCACGGCTGAATCGGTGGAGGATTTTATAGGCCGCGCGCGAGAAGCAAATGCGGATTTTGTTTATCCGATTGTGCCTCGTTCCCAGTGCGAGGCACAATACCCTGGTGTGAAGCGCACGTACCTGCGCACGGCTGATGGGGTTTTTACTGGCGGCAACCTTGTGCTTGTAAATCCTAGGTTCGTGTTGGAGAATTGGAGAATCATCAGAGAAGCTTACGAAGCTCGGAAGCACGTTCTGCGACTTGCTCGTATAATCGGGTTGAGCATAGTTTTCCGTGTGCTCATCAGTATGGTTTGTCCGCGCGCATTAAAAGTTTCTGACTTGGAAAGGGCAGCGGCTCGCTTGCTGAGCGGGAGTGTTGCTGCGGTTGTGAGTGAGTACCCGGAGATTGCCGAAGACGTCGACAAACCTTCGGACCTCCATGCCGTCGAGCGATTCCTGGAGAAGCGAGTCGGAAATAGCAAGTGAGAGGGTAGGTATCACCTCTGTGAGCGTTCGCGAGAAAATACTGGACAGAATACACTCACCGTCGGACGTAAAGCGCCTCACCGAAGCGCAGAGACGGCAACTCGCCGACGAGATTAGAGCCTTAATAATAGATACTGTTTCGAGAACTGGTGGTCACTTGGCTTCCAATTTGGGTGCCGTCGAGCTTTCGATAGCACTGCACACCGCATTCGACTCTCCCCATGACAAAATCATCTGGGACGTCGGGCACCAGAGTTACGCTCACAAGATACTGACCGGTCGCAGGGATCGTTTTTCGACCTTGCGTCAGGGTGGGGGCCTTTCGGGCTTTACCAAGCGCGGTGAGAGTGAACATGACCCCTTCGGGGCTGGACATGCCAGTACATCGATTTCCGCGGCGCTTGGCCTTGCGAAGGCTAGAGATCTGCGAGGCGGAGACGAACACGTGGTCGCCGTTATTGGTGACGGAGCAATGACTGGCGGTCTGGCACTTGAAGGGTTAAACAATGCTGAGCAGTTGAGCACCGATGTCATAGTGGTCCTGAACGACAACACCATGTCCATTGCGGAAAACGTCGGTGCTTTGGCTGTTCATCTGAGCAAGCTCAGGATGCTCCCGCTATATCAGAAGGTGGAGAGCCGCGCAAAGGATCTCGTGGAAAAGATTCCCGCCGGAAAAACTCTGTTTCGCACTGCTGAGGGAATAAGCCACGGCGTTATCAGGCTGTTGGGTTCCAAAGTCGGTGCGGTATTTGAGGAACTTGGTTTTACATACCTTGGGCCCATAGATGGGCACAACATGGAGCTGATGGTTGAAGTTTTCGAGAGCGCTAAGAAGCTGCGGGGACCTCTACTGATTCACGTTGTGACCAAGAAAGGCCGCGGCTATGAGTTTGCCGAAAACAACGCCCGTGCGTTCCATGGTATATCGGGCTTCGATGTGTCCGAGGGCATTGTGGAGCGGTCCAGTGGGAACACGAGTTATACCAAGGTGTTTGGTGACACGCTTGTGGAGCTTGCTTCGAAGGATCCGCGGATCGTTGCGATAACAGCAGCCATGCCTGATGGAACCGGTCTTGCCCGGTTTGCGGAGACATTCCCGGACCGATTTTTCGACGTTGGTATTGCCGAATCCCATGCTGTCACGTTCGCTGCGGGACTGGCTGCTGGGGGTCTGAGACCGGTGGTCGCTTGCTATTCAACGTTCCTTCAGAGAGCATACGATCAAATCGTACACGATGTTTGTCTACAGGGTCTGCCAGTAATCTTCGCCATTGATAGAGCGGGGCTCGTAGGCGAGGACGGTCCGACGCACCACGGCGTGTTCGATTTATCTTACTTGCGCCACATACCGGGGATGGTTATTTGCGCACCCAAGGACACAAATGAACTGCGAGATCTGCTTGCTACTGCGCTTCTTTACGACGGTCCCATAGCAATCAGGTACCCGCGAGGGGCGGGCCCTTCGGAGTATCAGGCAGCTCCGCCGCGGCTTCTAGATGTAGGTAAAGGCGAGCGGCTGGTGGAAGGACGCGACGCAGCGATTATTGCCGTCGGCTCTATGGTCTATCCTGCAGTTGCCGCAGCCGCCTTACTCGCAGAGGAGGGTATCCAGACCACGGTGGTTAACGCGCGGTTTGTCAAACCTCTGGATGAGGATCTGATCCTTGATGTCCTCAAGCTCGGTGTTCCGACACTTACGGTGGAGGACAACGTAGTTGCGGGTGGTTTCGGTTCAGCAGTGCTGGAGCTTGCCTCTGCTCGGGGCTTTCAGCTGAATAGTCTGCGCTGTGTCGGGGTTCCAGATGTCTTCGCGGAGCACGACAGCGTCGAACACCTAAGGGAGCAGTTCGGCTTGTCTTCGAGTGGGATAGCGCAAGCACTCAAAAAGATGCTCGCCGAAACTGAGATTCTAACCCCTCGTCCTGTTTTCTCCACGGAGCTGCAGACCAGCAAAGCTCACGGTAGCCAATAGTTCATTGCGTAAGCTCTGTGTGCCAGATAGAGGGCAACTGCTGCATCTGCTCGCGTGATTGGCTCGTTGGGCTTGAACTTCCACCTTTCCGCACGATCAAACAGATTTGCTGATATCCGTTTGACCTTGAGCGTTTCTACAGCGCCGTAATAAGGCGACGACGGCGGAACATCATCGTATGAATGCCACGGTGGAAGAGTGACTATCCAGTCAGGCGAAGTCTTCTGTTTCGCCGCCACCAGTAGGTTTGCAAACTCTCCGCGCGAGCATATTCTTTCCGGGTCGCCGGCGACCGGAAAGGTCTCGTTTGAGCCTTCCAAAGAAAGCAGTCTATTGACCGCGGCCACGGCCTCTCCGAGCGTGAGCGGTTTATCCGGTTCGAAAGGCTCGTTTCGAAAGATACCGCGGGCTGCGATGAAGTTGATAGCTTTGAAGTGGCGGCTGTCGCGGGTAATATCGGAGTTCCACGTTATATAACCGTACTGCGAGAGTATTCGGTCCTGGATCCAAGCTGCTCTGACGCGCCGTGGACTAATCGAGTAGAGTTTGCTCCAATACGCACACGTCCCGGCCGCCTGCCCAAGGGACATGCGAACAGGCTCCATTCTCAGGGTTCCATAGCCCACATGGGTGGCGGAAACTGCAGTCGACACGAGAAGACCATCCACCCGCTTCGGTACGATCACACCGTAGGGAATCTGATACCAGGGCGTGAATGCCCTCAGCCAAAACTCGCCCTCTCCCTTGTCGATGCGATTGGGGTCCTTTAGGTCTTCGGTCGCATGGCTATCCATGGGATAGTCTCCAATCCCTATTGAGTCCGCCCTGTAGAATTCGCGCGCCTTGCTGACATCGCATTCTTTGAACAAGTACTCCCCCATGATCCTACGTGCTTCTCGAACGTACAGGGATACCGGGAAGTTGTCGTTGTCGAGGAACTCATCGTCAGCTAACCCGAGGTTCTTGTGTCCTCGCTCATTCTGGAAGAAATACAGATAACCCAGTGCTCTGTCGCGATACATCTCCTCAATGGCGCGTCTTTTGTGCTTGTCGGCAACGGGGTACTCGTGATTTATACAAGGCCAGTCAATGCCAAATGGGTGCTGGTTGATCTCAAACTTACCGTTCGGGAGGCGTCCGGACGTGTAGTTCCAAGTTTTGGTCCACTCGGGGGAGTAGCGATAAGTTTCCGGATCGTAAAAGCGCGGCTTCTCGATCAGCGGAGCGCCGGAATTACCGTAATCCTTCCATATCATTAGATAGGCGTATGACTGCTGCTTGTTGTCGCCTTCACCTGTGCTGCCCGGGAGTATCTCCTGCGTTGCATTGTTGAAGTAAATTACGCCAGCGTGTGGTTCCTCAGGGGTGCGAGGCTCTCTTCCTACACGGAATTCGCAGCCGCACATTGCCGCGAAGTCTCCGGTGTGCGTGGCATCAATGGTTGTGTAAGCCAGAAGCGAGCCGCTCTTGCCGGTCACCAAATCACGGACCTGAGCCCCAACCACCCGCGTTCCCTCAACAATGGGCTTCTCCACCTCACACTTGAGGTATAGGTCGATGGTGCTGAGTGCGTATACCATCTTCTTGAATATCGCCAAGGCTACCCGCGGTTCGTAGCGCAGGCCGTTGCCTTCACCGTAAAAGTCGACGACCATTCGCCTGAAATCCTCGAAGAACCCGTTGGAGCGCGAGGGGTCGCGTATGTCTGTACTTCCCAGACCGTTTGAGGCCATACCGCCGATCCTGTTAGTTTCCTCCACCAGGGCTACCCTTAGTCCGAGTCTGGCAGCAGTAACAGCTGCGGCGGTTCCGGAAGCGGTCCCGCCTATTATGAGCAAGTCATATTCACTTTGATCAGGCAGCTCGCACCAGGTCTTTTCCGTTACACGTGGGCCGTCCGAACCCAGTGAGATGTTGTAAAAAGAATTCGGCTTTAGACCCTCAAGAGTAGCGGCGCAGAAGTTGCCTTTGCGTTCCGCCAACACTTCGTAGGGTTTTCCATTCACGACCAGCTGAACCGACCTCGCATCGGCTAAGTCAGCTCTCCAGTAAACCCTGATGGACCGCGGTCCTTGTGCTATGGCTTGCAGGCTGCCGTCTTTCGTGGTACAAAACTCATTTTGTGCTGCAGCCCACGACAATCCTGATAACAGTCCAAAAAGTACGGCTATGAACTTGTTACATCCATTCTTCATCATCTTGGCAGGTCACTTCGCGATGCGTGCCGGTGATTCCTTCTGTCATAGGTCGCCTTGCCGTGCATCTATGCTGCGGATGCCAGTCTCTTCCCAATAAAAGTAAAAGGTATATTGAACTCAAGGCCCGTCCTGGTATAATCCCAATGGTTGCTATGTCTCAACAGTGTACTTCTGTTGCGGGTCGGCAAAACCGATAACCGGGTGAGACTTACAGATCGGCAGAGATGCCGTGCGCGGAGGGTTCCAAAGTGGCAACAATGGGAGCGAAGAGAAGAGGTAAGATCGAAGGCTGGGAGCTCGACGTTTCGGAGACCGATGCCCAAGTCGGACGCTCGACACTTCGCGAGCGGCTCGCTGCAAGTAGCAAGCTCTGGGCAGTGTGTTTCTTGGTTTTGGTAGCGGTGGTTCTCTACTTCGGCGTCGCCGCGAATAATCAGGAAGGAGCCGTAGCCAAGGTCGACAAAGTCTCGGGGGCTGCTGCTCATGGATCGGTCAAAGATGCTCAGCGCATGGAATTGGCTCGCAAGTTCCTAGCGGATTTCTCCGAACGCTTCGGCGTTCTGGAAGCGCGTTTTGTCGGTTCGGACAAGTTTCGAATAGTGGTGCCTGCAAGCTTGAGCCGGGACGACATCGAATTCCTTGCGAAAGTGGCCGGCATGCAGATACTCACTAAGCTGAAGCTTAGACCTGTGGTGCAGGTCTATACGTTGAGTGCCGACAAACGCCTATCTCTGGAAGCGACTGCGCGGTGGCAGCCGGAGAAGTACGGTTTTGTTGTGAGGATGACCCCAATGATCGAATGAGCTGAGTGCAGATGTCACCAACAGCGTCGTTTCGCTCCAAGCCCTCTCACTTTGTATCTTCTCGGTGTTTGCGCGCTCGTGTTGCAGAGCTGACTATTGTCTGCGCGCCAGTTGTTGCTGTGTAGCCATGGTCGTTACTCTCTACACGAGGGCGCCTATACGTTGCGCGATCTAAACGTCGATTGTTGAGTTTGCCCCAACCGTCTGATATACTGCACACACCTGCCAAATACGATTCACCAGAGGAGCGCCTGATGGACAGCGGATTCGGTTTCCCTCACCACAAGTGTGCGAGTGAGGCAGAGCTGCTCGCGCGGCTGAGCCGACTGGTTACGGCAAGTCCTTCGTCGGACGAGGTTCTTCAGCGAATTCTCGACGATGCCGTCCTATCCTGCGCGGCTGTGAGAGGCTTCCTGGCCATTGTCGACCATGACAGAGGCGCACTTGACGTCAGATACGTATCAGGTCAGGGGTGGACGGAACAAAAGCGACTGGCTCGACTTAAAGCCTCTGAGGAGACTGGCCGCGGTATAACCAGCCTGGTGGCCGCAACCGGCAAGCCTTATCGCTCTGGGAATGTTCTCGAAGATCCTCACTATGTGCCCGCATTTGAAGATGTGCGTAGCGAAATAGCCGTCCCGCTCATTGACGCCGCAAACCGAATTCGGGGCGTCATCAATCTGGAAAGCAGCGCACCCAATGCATTTGACGACAGTCACGAGTGCCTGCTGCGGGCGTTTGCCGATCTGGCAGTCATTTCGCTTACGATTGCCGACCACCGCGCCCGCGAATCCGCACTGGTCGAAATCGGCAAAGAGCTCAATCGATTTGGCGACACTGACGAGCTGCTGCAGCGTGTGATAGATGTAGCGTCCGAGGCTTTACGGTTTGAAGACTGTTCGCTCTTCTTGATTGACGTTGCCACCGACAAACTAGTGCTTCGGGCATCTCGCGGTCCGCTCGCAGAGAAGATAGGTCAAGCGACCTATGATCTTGGGGAAGGTCTGACCGGTTGGACGGCCCAGCACGGCGTTCCAGTGCGGGTATCGGATCCTCCGAGCGATCCGCGGTGGAGAGGTCGCTTTGAGGAGATACCGGCGAGCGAAGCCGGTGCTTATATGGCTGTTCCCATAAAGATCCACCGCGGCGTAATTGGGGTCATTCGCGTCCAGCGCCGCAAGAGCCCTTATGATTGGCTTCCAAATGACTTCACGGATGATGACGAACGCATGCTGTCCACAATTGCGTCGCAGCTGGGGATTGCGCTAGACAACAGGCGTCTAGTCGACCAATTGGTCAAGGCAGAAAGAATGGCTGCCTGGGGCGAAATGTCGGCACGGTCGGCGCACATGATAGGAAATCGAGTCTTTGCGATCAAAGGCGACATAAATGAGCTTGAGTACCTCCTCAAAGAAAACAAGATCGATCCTCAAAGGGCTCTTGAGATACTGGAGAGCATCAAAAAGGGTATCTTCCTTCTTGAGGAAGTGCTGAATGAGTTTAGGGAATTTGTGAAGGCAACCCAGCTAGAGCTGGAAGAAGCTGATTTGAACGATTTGGTCAAGCAGGCAATCGATGAAGGATTTCCAAAGCGTTCCGCGACGAAGCTGACGCTCAACCTTGCACCCAAACTTCCCAAGATTAAAGCCGACCCCAAGAAACTGAAGAGGTGCTTTACCGAGATTATTGAAAACGCCATAAACTTCCAACCTGACGGCGGCGAGATAAAGATTTCTACCTCTCTCGCGGACGCGCGTAGCAAGAAGTGGCTAAGGCCGTCGCAGCAGTCGGGTAGCTATGTTCAAGTGCGGTTCGAAGACACCGGACCGGGAATCGACCTAGATAAGAAACCAAAGATATTTAACCCATTCTATAGTACCAGGGCGAAGGGTATGGGATTAGGGTTGTCGATTGTAAAGGGAATAGTCGAAGCCCACAACGGTACAATCTACGAGAACGGTATACCAGGTAAGGGAGCGCGGTTTACCATACTGCTGCCTTACGAGAAAGAGAAGCCCAAAGGGTCGTCTAAAGATGCAGAAGTCGAGGGAGAATGAGCTCACCAAACCAATCTTTTGGAGGTAACTTGCGTGTGCAGGATACTCGTGATAGACGATGAAGAAGCAGTGCGCAATGCTGTGAAACGTCGCTTGGAACGCGACGGCTATACCGTGGACACTGCTGAAAGCCAAGCCGAAGGCGTGAAACTCATTCGTTCTCAGAACCCGCCGTACGATGTAGTGATCACCGATATGGTTATGGAGTCGCCGACAAGCGGTGTCGAGGTGTTGCAAGCCGCGCTGAGTACCGACGTCTTTACCGAAGTGATAGTCCTTACCGCTTATGGGAGCGTTGCGAACGCCGTCGAGTGTATGAAGCGGGGCGCCTTTGACTACGTCGAGAAAAACGTTCCGGGAGTTGATGTTTTCGAGCTACTTTCTATGAAAGTGAAGCAGGCGCTTGAGCGCAGACGTGCTTCGGTTGCCACCATACGAAAAATAGAACAATACCATACGCCGGACAAATGACGTTCTACGCAAACCTCAGGAAGGGGGAACTTGTTATGAAGCAGGTTGCGATCATAATTGCGTGTTTTATTGCGGGCTTCGTGGGAGCAATGATGGGAATCGATCTCAGTTCGCCGGACAGTCAACGCACCACTGTGCCTCAGGAGATCCATGCGCTGTATACAGCAAACGGGGTCGCATTCCCAGTGTATTCCGCGGACAAACATAGCAATCCTGTTATTCAGGCCGTGCGCAAGGTGGGACCGGCGACAGTCAACATTGACACAGTGGTCCTGCGCCGCACGTCGATTTTCGGGTTTGCGGATCCTTTTGACGACATATTCGGCACCGATCCTTTTACAAGGCTTGTCCCCAGCA
This sequence comes from Armatimonadota bacterium, assembly GCA_029907315.1. Classification (GTDB taxonomy): domain Bacteria; phylum Armatimonadota; class UBA5829; order UBA5829; family UBA5829; genus CALJES01. The sequence goes on from JARYME010000039.1 coordinate 13,967, forward strand.
AAGGCCAGGGGTCAGGCCTCATAATAGACGGCAAGAACGGTTACATTCTGACCAACGAACACGTGGTTCATGACGTTATCGGTCGCAACGGAGACATCAAAGTCAGCCTACCCAATAAACAGACTTTTCCTGCTCGTATAGTCGGTGCGGATCCGCAGTACGACATAGCCGTGCTGAAAATCGAAGGCACGAATCTTCCAGAGGCGAAACTTGCTTCCTCGAACGATCTTGTCATCGGTGAGACGGCAATCGCTATAGGGAATCCGTTCGGGTTTAGAAACACCGTCACTGTGGGGGTTGTGAGCGCGGTTGACAGAGTGCTCGACACAGACAAAGGTCGCTTGGACGGGTTGATCCAAACCGACGCTGCCATCAATCCGGGTAACTCTGGAGGACCTTTGTGTGACATTAACGGCAACGTCATTGGCATAAACACTGCCATAATAAGCGGCGCTGAGGGATTGGGTTTTGCTATTGCTGCATCATCGATCAAGCCCGTAGTTGATGAGCTGATCAGGTACGGTCGAGTCCGCCACGGCTGGCCTGGTATGACCTTTTGGGACATATCCTATCGTATGGCTAGGCAGCTCGGTTTGAGTACCACAGACGGTGCCCTTGTTGCGGAAGTCTATGAGAACGGCCCTGCCGACCGCGCTGGCATAAAACCAGGAGACGTCATACTCGAGGCGAACGGCAACAGGATTACCTGTGTCGCCGATATCCAAGACGTATTGCGTAAGGCTCGCGCTGGCGACAAACTTCTACTGAAGATCTGGCGAAGGGGACAGAGCTTAGTTGTGAATATGACCCTTGCAGACGTTCCGGAAGCGCTGCGGCGTCGAGGTATATAGACGAACGTACTGAGCTTACGCACACGTTGGCGAATCCAGTCGCGATCAGCTTGCTACGCATGGCATAGTTTGCGCGGTAGCCAACTGTCCGCTTGAGCTGTGTGGCGGAACAGTTCAGCCAAGAGCTCCTTCTTTATGTTTTGGTAACCTGGTTCGTCCCAAAGGTTGTGGAGCTCCAGAGGATCGTTTTTTAAATCGAAGAGCAGCCCGCAAGAGCGGTTCGCGTGCGCAGTTATGGCCCATTCCTTCGTGCGGATGCTTCGCAGTCGGTCCGATATGTAGCTTTCGTCATATTCGATATAAACCGCTTCGCGCGTAGTCTGCTGCTTGCCGGACAGAATGGCTCTGTAAGAGATACCTTGGGTCCCGTCAGGGATCGGTAGACCTACGAGCTCGAGCAGAGTAGGGCAGATGTCGACAGCCGACACAAACACGTCGCAGATGGCACCGCGCTTCTGCTCTCCCGGCAGCCTCCAAATTGTGGGAACCTTTACAAGCCCGCGAAACAAATACGGTCCTTTGTTTATCAGCCAATGATCGCCCATCAGATCACCGTGGTCGCTGAGAAACACAATAACCGTTTCGTCCAGCAAAGATTCCTGCTCCAATTTTGCCAAGATGCGACCGATTTGATGGTCGACCATCGTGATCATCCCGTACGTAAGAGCAAATATCTCCCTGTAGTGCGCATCAGTCGTCTGCCTGAGATCTCCCCGCAGTCCGCCTGTCAGCAGCGAGCCCTCGTACGAAAGTCTGAAGTAGTCTGGCAACCGATCCAGTTCCCCTTCGCGTCTAGCTGGTCGAAACTCGATATCGGACGGCTTGTACATATGGCAATACGGCTCGGGAGGCGAATAGGGATGGTGAGGATCCGGAAAAGAGCACCATATGAAGAATGGTTTTTTCCGATCTCGTGTGCTGAGCCATTCAATAGCTTGGTCTGCTATGAACGTGTTGTAATGCAGCTCAGGACTAATTGAAGCTTTCCAGCACTCGCGGGCGCCGCTAGGGGGTTCCAAGGCGCGAGCAGCGCTCAGTTTTTCGTAGGTGCCGGGATGTTTTGCCTCGAGCCAGCGCTTGTAGTGTCCGAAGACATAGGGCCCGTGTCCGTCGACAAGGCAAACGTGTTCAAATCCGTAAAACGGCGATGGCAGGTTGCCGCCGCTGTCCCAGTATTCCTTGCTTTCGTATAGTTCCCATTCATTTGCCACGGTTTCACGCTTGACCCCAAACGGAGCCAGGTGTATCTTTCCTATGGACAGCGTCTGATAGCCGCTCCTGCGCAGGATCTCTGGCAGCACTATAGTGTTAGGATTCAGTGCTATGCCGTTCTCACGTACTCCATGGGCTTTCGGATATTGTCCTGTGAAGAGTGAGGCGCGATTGGGCATACAAACGGGGTTTGCCACATAGGACTCCGTGAAAGTTATACCTTCACGTGCAAGGCGATCTATATTTGGAGTTGACACCTGACGATTTCCGTAGCAGCCTAGGTGATCGGCTCGAAGCTGATCCATAACGAAGCAAACAATGTTGGGGGACCGGCTGCTCGTGCTCATGATACCAACTGTGCACCGCGCTCGAGGGCCAAACAGTTTACGGGGATCAGATGGTGATATCGTTCCGGCAGCACATCAGTCATCGATGCTTTTATCGAGTCGAGCGTCACTGGCTTGGCAAGTTCGACGTAAGCACCGAGCATCACCATATTTGCCGCTTTGGGATTTCCTACTTCCTTGGCAATATCGTTCGCCGGGACCTCTACAATCTTACAATCGGGTCGATCTTTGGGCGGGCTTGCGAGTGAGGTGTTCACCAGGATTAGTCCTTCGCGTTTTACCGTCGGTGCGAACTTATCCAGAAGCAGCTGGTTAAGCGCTATGAGCGTATCCGGCGCCGAAGATACTGGCGAGCCAATTTCATTTGTTGAGATGATCACCGTGCAGTCGGCCGTGCCGCCTCGAGTTTCCGGCCCATAAGCCGGAAACCATACAACATTCTTGTCTTCGAGAACAGCTGCGTGCGCAAGTAGTTGACCGATAACCATCACGCCTTGACCGCCCATTCCGGCAATTATTATCTCGTGGTGCATCTCGTTCATTTAGGGTGCTCCGTTTATGTCTGCTTTGTGAAAGCAATCTACCTGTCGACAAAAACGCCTGGTGGGAATGTCTTGGTCATATGCTCATCTATCCATTTGAGCGATTCTATAGGTGACATTTTCCACTGAGTGGGGCAGTTAGAAAGGATCTCTACAAGCGAGAAGCCCTTGCCTTCCAACTGATTCTCAAATGCCTTTCTAATCGCCTTTTTCGTGCGGTTGAAACCGGCAGGATTTGTAGGCGCTACACGTTCAATGTAGCTCGGACCGTCCAGCGTGGCAAGCAGCTCGCAGACGCGCAGGGGGTAGCCTGCCTGTTTAGGATCTCTGCCGCTCGGGCAGGTGGTCGATTTCTGACCTACCAGTGTGGTCGGGGCCATCTGTCCGCCGGTCATCCCGTATGTTGTGTTGTTTATGAAAATGACCGTGATATTCTCGCCTCGTGCGGCTGCGTGGATTATCTCAGCAGTTCCTATGGATGCCAGGTCTCCGTCCCCCTGATAACTGAACACAATGCGGTCAGGCAGAACGCGCTTTACACCGGTCGCCACAGCTGGTGCGCGGCCGTGCGCAGCCTCGATCATATCGCAGGCCATATACTCGTACATAAAAACCGCGCAGCCTACAGGGCAAACACCTATTGTTCTGTCGATTATATCGAGCTCTTCCATAACCTCCGCTATCATCCTGTGAGCCACACTGTGAAAGCATCCAGCGCAGTATGCAAACTCTGCGTCGGTTAGCCCTTTCGGTCTTGAGTACACCTTCTGCATTTACGAAACCTCCCTCCTGGCCTGCGTCGACATAACCGGAGGCTTGTGAAGTGTTTCTCGAACTCTATCGAGTATTTCCGCCGGAGTAGGTACGGACCCGCCGGTGCGTCCGTAGAAGCCTACGTCGGTGAGTCCATTGACAGCCAATCGGACATCTTCCACCATCTGCCCAGCGCTCATTTCAACAGCAAGGAATCGCGCGCCTTGTTTGGCTAATGCGTTGATTTCTCTCTCGGGGAATGGGAACAGGCTAATCAATCTCAGTAGACCAACGGGCATGCCTTCTTCCCGTGCCATATCGACAACTGTTCGGCATATTCTCGCGGTGCTGCCGTACGCAACTAGAATGAGCTCCGCGTCGCCTGTCCGATACTCCCACAATCGCACCTCGTGGCGCCGTGCTTGTTCGTATTTTGCTTGCAGGCGGTTGTTCAGATCTTCCATTACCGCGCTGTCGATCCACAGAGAGTTTATAATGTTTCTGGCACGTCCTCTGGCACCATTGGTTGCCCACGGCTTTGGGTATTCGTGAATTTCGAAGTTGGCATGCAGCTCGACCGGCTCGATCATCTGTCCCACTATTGCGTCCATAAGTACCATTACGGGGTTGCGATAACGATCTGCCAGGTCGAATGCCAGCGGCATAAACTCGTAGCACTCCTGAACGCTCCAAGGTGCGATGGTGAGCAGTCGGTAATCCCCATGGCCTCCGCCCTTCACCGCCTGGAAGTAGTCTGCCTGTCCTGGCAAAGTATTGCCTAAACCGGGGCCACCCCGCTGAACGTTGACCACCACACAGGGCAGTTCACACGCAGCGATGTAGGAAAGCCCTTCCATCTTCAGGCTGATTCCAGGGCTTGATGATGAGGTCATTGCTCTCTTGCCGGCTGCTGCTGCGCCATACACCATGTTGATCGCGGCAACTTCGCTTTCGGCTTGCAGGAAAACACGGCCGTGCTGCGGCATCAGTTCGGACATCTTCTCTGGAATTTCATTCTGCGGAGTTATAGGATAGCCGAAAAACGCGTCGCAGTTGGCGGCTATCGCACCGTGGCACACCGCGATATTGCCCTTCATCAGTTTCTTGTCAGTCATCTATATCATCTCCACACTTCTATCGCCACATCCGGACACACCAACGCGCATATTGCGCAGCCGGTGCATTTATCGCGCTTTACGAAAGTAGAGGGTTGGTATCCCTTGCGGTTGTATCCATTTTCCATTTCGATGCATCCCTTGGGGCAGAAGTGAACACACAGCTCGCACCCCTTGCATCGTTCGCGGTCGATTTTGATTTCAGCCAATGTTATCTGACCCCCAAACGTGCGTCTATCGCTCTCAGGACGCGATTGTTTTCTATCAGGTCGGTTAAGGAGTGTTTCTCAGAGTACCAGTGGATTGCTACCAGCAGTACTATTGCTGCAAGTTGCGCTGGCAGCCCCATGCTCAGGGCTGCAGTAAGACCCAGCGCAGCACCCAAACTGTTGGAGCCTGAGTCGCCCATCATCGCCCTGCCGCGTGAGTCTACAATTCCCCAGAACGCGGTTGGCACAACAAGTGCCGCTATTAGCCAAGGACTGGGCAACTTCCTAAACGACACACAACATGTTACACCTATGCCCGCAAAAAATACAGCTGCGGCTCTGCCGGGACGCAGGTCCAAGATATTAAGGAAATTGGCTCCCAATGCGACTAGCAGGGCACAGCTCATCCACTTGATCGGGTCTTCCGAATAAACACGCGCACCTGCCGCGATTCCTACCGCTGCCCCACCGAGGGCTTTCAGCACGCCGGTTGTGGGTTTGCGTTCCAAGATCAGCTTCCTGAAATGCCCCTTGAACCCGCCGACTTCGCGCGTGCCAAATACGTCGTCTGCCAGCCCAAGCAGACACATACTGCCCATGACGGAGAGGTAAAGATACGCGAGATCCAAGCGTATGAAGCCGAAAATGCTGCCGATGCTTGTCAGCGCAGAGATGTCCGCGAGAAGCACTATACCGTATGAGGAGAAAACCTTGTCTCCCCTAAAGTTCGGCTTTGCAAGTCGCAGCCTGTGCGCTGATCTGGGTAAGAACGCGTGCAACACACACGCACAAAATATCGAGAATGCGGCCAGAGCTTCCACCAAGACAGCTCCTCACTTGTCGAACAGGTCCCGCAGTCGCTTTCGCACGCGGTAGTCCCGGTACCAGTTTACGGGGTTAAGCCGCCGGAGCAAGCTGCCGCGACTGTGCACGCGAATGACCTCGCCCTTGTCATAGCGCGTTCTGCCAAAGGGGATCGTTTGTCTCTTTACGTAAAGGTACGAGTAACCACAGCCCGTAAGTGCCAGTATCCCGCAAATGGGGCTCAAACGCGCATATGATGTCAGAACAATTACAATGTCCAACAGCGCAAGATACTTCAGTTTCAGCGGGACAACGAAAAAGAGCAGTATTTGTTGCTCCGGATCTCTAGCAGCAAAGGCTACAGTGAGTCCTGCCAGAGGAAGCCAAAGCCCAGCAGCTCCAATACTGATGCCGGAGAACACCGAACCAGCCCAAAGTCCTAAGGCAGAGACTGCACTCATCGAGGCAAAATAAGTCGCGAAACGCCTGGAATCCCATCCTCGTTCCAGGCTGCCACCTGCAACCCACAGCCAATAACACGCAAATAGTATTGAGATTACGTCCCCCGATCCAGCCCAGAACGGATAGGTTACGAGTGTCCAGATGCGTGATGCTGCATTGACGGGTTCGAACACGACAAATTGCGCTACCGAACGGAGATCCGCAAATACGCTTGCAAGAAAAGTGAGTGCGTTCGACACGATGAGAGCTTTGACGATGGGGATTCTGTCTCGAATAAACCAGTCCAAGTAAGAGTTCGACGTATAAGAGCGCATGGCAGTGTCTGTTTCCTAGTCGGAGCCGCGTATAATTGCGTCCATTCGCGATGACAGATCGCGCAGGTATTCTTCATCTCCGCCGCGCAGCTCGGCGGTCAAGTACCCGCTGTAGCCGATCTCGCGCAGGGCCTTGCGAACTTCTCGCCAATTAACGTCCCCCTCACGTAGATTGACAAATTGTCTGGGACCCTTCTTGAAATCCTTCAAGTGAATCTTCTTTATACGTTTGCCAAGCGTGCGAATCCAGTCCTCAGGCCAACCGAAAGCAAGCACGTTTCCGACATCGAAGTAAGCTTGCACCCACGGACTTCCTATCTCGTCGATGTATCGCGCGAACTCCAGCGGCGAAAGCAAGAAATTGTTCCACACGTTCTCGACCAATATTCTTACTTGAAACTTTTCAGCATACTTTGCAAGCTCTCTTAGATACCGTTGCGAGCGTTCATAGGCTTCCGCGTATCGCACCTGTTCGTTGACCACGGCGGGCACTACCAAGACGCCGTCTGCGCCGACTTCCTTCGCGAATTTGAGAGCGCTTCTGATCCCCTCCGCGCCTTTCTCTGCTGTCTGCTTATCCGGACTGGATAGCGGCGCCTGCCAACCTCCGAACATCACAGAGTGCAGCCTTATGCCAGTTTTCTGTGCGGCTTCACGCATCTGATCCGCTAGCGATAGGTCATCTGCGGGTCTGACTTCAAGTCCCTGGAATCCAAGATCTCGCGCGAGTGCAAAACGTTCCTCCAAACTTTGGCGCTCCGGGATCATATCTAGGATCACGGCTTTCTTGAGGGAGCCCGGGTCTCCAGCATCTTTTAATTGGTGAGTAGGCGCTACTGCACTTGAACGCGTTGTTGCAACTCGGAACGCTGCTGTCGTTCCTAGTGCCATTCTCAGGAACTCGCGTCTATTCATAAGCCTCATCCCAAAAGCCAATCGCGAGCAGTTCTCAAGTTGGAAGCTGCCAAGGCTTACGGTAATTAGGGTAACACAGACGTTCGGCTTCGCGGTCGCCTATCACTTTGTGGTTTACCGGGTCCCAACGTATCTTTCGACCAGTCCGTAGGGCTATGTGTCCCAGGGTCAGCGTAACCGCAAGCGGAACGTGGTATTCAAACGAGCAAGACGGTTGTACTCGTGTCTTAACCGCATTAAGAAACTCCCGTTCGTGTCCCGGCGACGACGGTATGCTGGGTTCTGGTTCTTTTGCGTTCGCAAGACGTTCATCTTCCGGGACAATCTTTCGCGAACTGTAGTCGCCGCACAGCGTGCCGTAGTTGCCATGGAACATCACACTTAGTCTTCGCCCTCGGTTCGGGGGGTTGCCGTATCCGTAGTTGAAGCTATTGCATGCGCTGTGAATCCAGCTCATGACGAACGACGGATATTCCCACAGCACCTCCAAGACGTCCGGAATGTCGCCTATGTCGTCTGCCACGAAACGTCCACCGGAGGCGGATACGGCTGTTGGTTCACCCGGCTCCATAGCCCAATACGCCAGATCGACTATGTGTGGTCCCAGTTCATTCAGCCAGCTTCCTACGTAATCTTTGAAGTATCGGTGGTTGCCATTAATGAACTTGGCCATATTAAACGGTGCTTCCGGTGCTGGGCCCAGCCACATGTTCCAGTCCAGTCCGGGAGGCGGTGGCGTGTCCGCAGGTCTTCCGATTCCACCCGGATACTCGTTCAGCGTGCAGACTACGTGAACCAGCGGGATTTTACCCAGCATGCCCGAGCGAACAATCTCGACGCACCTCCTAAAATTGTCGCCTGCGTGTATTTGAGTTCCGACCTGAGTCACACGCTTGTACTCGCGGGCAGCTTTCAGCATCGCATAAGCTTCCGCTGGTACCAAGCAGATCGGCTTCTCGCAGTAGACGTCCTTGCCTGCTTGGCACGCGTAGATAGAGATCAGGGGATGCCAGTGCGGCGGCGTGGCTACCACCACGGCGTCTATGTCCTTCTGCTCTAGGAGTTGCCTGAAATCTTTGTAAGCCTTCGCCTTGCCGCCAGTGCGAGCGACTGCTTGTTCCAAATGCTTGTCGTAGACGTCGCATACGGCTCCGATCTCAACGTCCGCGTGTTGACCAAACCAATTGATATGGCTTTGTCCTCTGCCGCCGCAACCAATTATGCCCAGGATGATCTTTTCACTTGCTGGAACCGACTTTCGCTGATCCTCTTGAGCGTATGCGGTGCCGGCTACTCCCAATCCAACCGCAGCTACTGCAGCGCCGGAGGTTTTTAAGAATTCGCGTCTCGTAAGATTGGTCTTATCGGAAGCCATTGTTTTCCCTCGCCGACTGATCAGTTAGTCTAATATGTAACTCTTTACGCAAGACTCAGAAGTCCTTCCTGTACCTGCGCCAGACCACATTCAGGATATCTAGGAACTGTCGGAAGCGGTGCGCGAAGCCCCGCCAATCACGTCCTGTGTAACGGTGCCTAAGAGGTAGCTCTATCTCTACAACCTTGAAGCCTTTTCTTAGTGCGTCGATAGTGAGTGCAGTTTCCGCTCCAAACCCGTCGGCGAAACCCCCTATCTCCTCCAATAGTTTTCTCCTGACGGCCCTCTGGCCCGAAAGCGGGGCACTTATGTTTGCCCCTGCGTATCGTTTCACTGCCCACTTCGAGAGCTTCATAACGCATCCGAAGCCGCCGCGGTGCCCTGCAGGTGCTGTTATCACGGCGATCGACATATCGGCTTCTCCCCGAAGAACCGGTTCGAGCAGACGGGATGCTTCGCTTGCTGAGGAACCGAGGTCTGCGTCCAGCATAAGAATAACATCGGCGTCTGTCTTAGCCAGACCGGCATTCAAGGCGGCGCCTTTCCCTATGTTGCGCTGCAGGCGTATTACGCGCGCCCCCGCTTCTTCTGCTTTCTCAGCGGTTGCGTCTGTTGATCCGTCGTCAACAACGAGGATTTCGCTGATTTCAGGAATATGCGATACAGCCCTAACTGTATCTGCAATCAGGTCTTCCTCATTGTATGCAGGGATTAGAACGGAAACCTGTGTCAAGCTACGAGCCCCCCAGACTTTGAGGGATCAATCGGTCGGCAGTCGGCTTTATCCCAAAGTTAGCGTTTTCACCGTTGAGGGCGTATACCAAAGCAGTTTGGCCTATTGCTGAGTCGGCGTTATCGACTGTCGCAACGCCTGCTTTGTGCCATACAGGCACATACGAGCTTACTGCTGTCGAGCTTTCGCAGCCCACCACTGTGGCGCCCAACTCCTTCAACGCTGCGATTAACCGAGAATCAATCTCATTTGCCGTGTTGGCTGATTCCGAAGTCGAACCGCCTACTAGGACGACGAGTCGCACCCTCCTGTACTTGTCGTAGCTGCCTTCAAAACGTGCGACTCCAAGCGACTCCAGTTTATCCAACAAATGGTTGTGTGTTCCCGCTGTTACGGTCCCCGCTATGATTTCGTGGATTTTCATCAACGGTTTTTGCTCATCAGTTTCGGAGTATATGCCGCACTCGGTAAGCACTGAACCGACCTTTTTTTCATCATTGAAAGGGAATGTTCGATTCAGCGTTGTAACACTTGTCACCTGTGCACCGGCGAGTTCCAGTGCCTGCTTGACGGAGCCGGTCAAATCATCGTAGTCGCCGGTCTGGATAATAGCCACATTGCGCCACTCGAGTTTTCCTTTAATCACTGTAGGCAAAATCGCCTTACAAAACTCTTCGCTCGCCCGCGCCAGAGCCTCATATTTGGCAGCTCCTTCGGTAGCCTTCTCCACCTCTCTCTTTAGGATTCGCATCGAGTTTTCGTAGCGCAGAATCGTTCGTTTTTCGAGTTCGGATGATGGTGAGGTTTTCGCAAACGTGGTTCCGAATACTACACCCACTGCAAGGGCGAAGAAGACCGCAGCCAGGCTGTAAACGTGATATCTAATGTCGATCATTTTATCTTCTCCATTCCCAGGGCCGCAGGCGCGTATAGATTTCCCAGAATTGTGCGCGGTAGTCCTGGAGCATCGAGTGGATTCTTTCTTGAGCGGTCGGCGATAGAGCTACAACGGTGAAAATAACTACGAGTGCGGCAAAAGCAAGTACGCCAACATATTTGAGACTCGGCTGCGGCCGGTAAAGCTTGCTGACGCCCTTTGCGTCGACCAGACGGTTACCTACCCTCAGTCGCACTAGGAATGTGCTCGACATCCCCTTCCGACCTTTGTCTAGGAAGTCGATCAAGTGTGAGTGGCTGCCCACCGCTACGATAAGCTCTGCTCCTTTTTCGTATGCGAGAAGCAAAGCCAGATCCTCACTGGTGCCGGGAATAGGGCATACCTGCGCTTCGAGACCGAGGCGGTTGAGTCGAGCAAGCCCCGGTGCTTTCCCGTTCGTGTAAGCGTGAACGATTAGCTCTGCACCGCAACGCAGCGTTTCGTCGCTTACACTGTCCATATCCCCCACGATAAGGTCCGGTTTGAAGCCCATCTCAACCAGTGCGTCTGCGCCGCCGTCAACCCCTATCAGAACGGGCTTTACATCGCGAATGTAACCGCGGATCATCGCGAGATCTTCTTTGTAGCCTTCCCCGCGGACCACCACCAGCGCGTGGCGGTTGTTTATTTGCGTCCGAATCTCTGGTAGGTTGGCTGGGTCGAGCAGAAGGGATTTCTCTTGCTTGACATAAGTAAGCGTGTTCTCAGCGAACTCTGCGAGTATGCGCTCCAGATTGCTGCGGGCTTGCTCAATCCGCTGTGCGATCTGGTCGGCCGTTAGTACGGCGCCGGCCGCGACAAGCTCGCCGTTTTTGAAGATCCGTCCGTCTTCGATCTCTACCCGATCGCCCTCACGCAGCTTGTCGAAAACAGCTTGTCCGACGTTGTCGACTATGGGGATATGACTCTTGATGAGCACGCTTGGTCCCAGGTTGGGATACCTGCCTGAGCAGGACTGTGCTGCGTTTACGACGGTAGCAGGTCTGGCTTCTACAAGCATTTCTGCGGCGGTTGAGTCGATATCCTGGTGGTCGATGACGGCTATTTCGCCCGGTTTCAATCGCTTCACCAGGTTTTTCGTTCGCTTGTCGAGCCGCACAGTGCCGCTAACGCGCACGCCTAGGACCCCCTGCTTTCCCCCGGACGGTCTGAGGCAAAAGTATCGTTGTGATGCGTGGTCGAACTTCGCTTGCTCGATAGCATCGACTGCAGCATCTCCCTGGCATGAAGAGTAGCAGCTTCCGATCCGCTGTCGTCCCCCAGCATTCGAGCGATTTCGATCACACGGGCCTCGCCCGTCAGCTTTCTCGCAGTGACTACGGTTCGTTCATCGACCACAGCCTTCTCGATCCCAATCTGTGTGTCGGCTTTACTTGCTATTTGGGGCAGGTGTGTGACGCAAAGCACCTGGCACTGGGAAGCCAGCGATGCCAATTTCTCGCCGAGGACTTGGGCAGTTACACCGCCAATGCCCACATCGATCTCATCAAACACCAGCACTGGAACTTCGGGTTTCTTCGTAAGCGTTTTCAATGCCAGCATTATCCGTGATATTTCGCCACCGGAGGCTATCTTGGCCAAAGGTTTCACCGGCTCGCCAGGATTGGGCGAAATTAGGAACTCAACTGTGTCCGCGCCGCTTGGTCCTGGCTCAGCAGGCTCTATAGAGACCTCAAAGCGGGCATTTTCCATGGCGAGGTCCGCGAGCTCTTGTTCGACGCGCTTCTTGAAATCAGCCGCGCCGTTTTTTCGCAGTGCGGTGAGTCTTTCGCAAGCTTCGCGCAGCTCGGCTTCAAGCTTATTTGCTTGGTGTTCCATTTCGGACAAACGTTCTTCTGTGTTGTCCAGTTCTTCTAGTTTCGCCGATAGATCCGATGCGTAACGAATTATATCGTCTATGGTGTCGCCGTATTTCCGCTTCAGTCTACGGATCAGGTCTAGACGGTCTTCAATCTCGTCCAATCGCTTCGGGTCGACGTCGATCTCCTCTTGGTATTCGCGAACAGCGATAGCAGCCTCTTGGGCAGCTGCCAGCGCCGTTTGCAGATTCTCAGCAATACGAGAAAACTCCGGATCGATGGCGGCAGTTTTTTCAGCAGCGGCGGCTGCTTCACTCAAGCAGTCTATAGCGGTCCCGTCGGTGCTCAGAAGAGTGTAAATCTCTGCGGAAGCTTGCAAAAGCTTTTCTGAGTTCGCCAGACGATTTCTCTCCGCCAAGAGCTCTTCTTCCTCACCGCATTTCAGCTCGGCTGCCCGTATCTCCTCAAGTTGGTACTTGTAAAGGTCGAGGAGTCTTGCGCGGTCTCGATCGTTGGCCCGCAGGCGTTCAAGCTCGTCAAGAACGGTTTGCAGTTCGGACCAAACAATGCGAATATGATTCCTTAGAGACTGTGCTTCCGGGCCCAGCCAGTCGTCGAAGATGTTCCTGTGACTACTCGTAGATAGCAGAGACTGATGTTCGTGCTGGCCGTGTAGGTCTACTAAGTAAGCGGTGATTTCGCGTACAACCGAAGCAGGTGCGGCTCGACCATTG